>JBFZFJ010000183.1:0-4619 GCA_041306405.1 Verrucomicrobiales bacterium
GGCAATCCGGTGCGGCGGCACCCCAGCCAGAACTGTCTCGTTCGGCCCAAGGCGTTGCAGGAATTCCAGCCGATCCAGCAAGCGGTTCATGTCGGCCGAGTTCTGCCCGGCCTCGAATTGACGCAGCCAGACAAACCGTGTCACCGATCCGCCAGTATCTTCTGTCAGCAAGGCGTCGAGACGCGTCCGCATGGCATCGTCCAGCCGCTGCGCGATCCGGGACTCGATCCGTCGCTCAGCGGCAACAAGGGCGTCTGCGCACAGGCGCTCGATGATCGTGACCCCGGGCAGAATGGTCCGGGCCGCACGGCACTGCTCGACAAAGCGCCGTGCCAGATCCTCATTCGACCGGGCGGTCTCCGCCACATCGTCCAGCCAACACTTGAGATCCCGCGATCCTCGGCCTGTGAACATCTTGTAGCCGTAGATTGCCCGCAAATCGATAAGGTGCCTGCGGCGCGTGACGTCTGTTTCGGCATAAGAGCAAAGGTCCTCGGCCTTCTCGCCCAGTTGCGCGGCAATGAACTTTGCGATGTTGAGGGGGATCACTTCGCCGGGTGACAAAAGCCTGCCAGGATAGCGGAAGGCACAAAGCTGCAAGGCAAAGCCAAGGCGATTGTGCGACTGACGGCGACGACCGATCTGCTCAAGATCGTCGTCCGAAAGCGTGTAATGGTGCAGTAAGGCCGCGCTCTCTGTCGGCAGGTCAAGCAACGATGAACGCTGACGATCGGTCAGAATCTGCCGTCTTGGCATTGAGCGTGTCTCACTTATTCATTAGTCTAATCAGGACAAAGACCGCACCAACAAAATCAGCGACTTACAACCGGAAAATTCCCGGAGGTTCAATTGGGACAGCGCGCGGCCCTCTATGCTCGGGTATCGACCTCGGACCAGTCCTGCGAACGCCAGTTAACCGACCTGACGGCTTTCGCCGCACGTGGCGGGTATGAGGTGGTTGCCACCTTCACCGAGACCGCCTCGGGCACCCTGGCAAGCCGTGCCGCGAGGAACCGGATACTCGATCTGGCTCAGGCCCGCGACATTGATGCTGTTCTGGTGACGGAGCTTTCACGCTGGGGGCGGTCAACGCAGGACCTTCTCGATACCCTGCACCGGCTCGCCGGCTGGAAGGTCTCCGTCGTCGCCATGAGCGGCATGACCTTCGAACTCGACACTCCTCATGGCCGCATGATGGCAACGCTACTTGCGGGTATTGCTCAGTTCGAACGGGATCTCCTTAGCGAGCGGGTGAAGTCAGGCCTCGCGGCCGCCCGTGCGCGGGGAAAAAAGCTCGGCCGTCAGCCGGGCCAGCGCCCTGTCGCGGACAAACTCGCCGAGAAGGTCACCGCAGCTGTTGCAGAAGGACGATCATACCGTTGGATCGCACGCGATCTCGCCATCAGCAAAAACACCGTGCTCGAAATCATGAAACGCCATCGCCAAAGCGCCTTATGATACGATCCTGCCCCCTCCGGCATCAGACGTAATCCTGCGGCGAGGGCCGTCTGGCGGGATGGGCGCTTGGCGGGTTACCGGACGTCCTTATGGACGCACACGAAGACACCCCCCGCATTCAGATTTTATCGGTCTCGGATACTGGCCGCCGCCGTCGCTGGACGGATGACGAGAAGGTTCGGATCGTTGGAGAAAGCCATCGCGACGGCGTGACGATTGCGGATGTTGCGCGTCGGCACGAGATTTCGCGGTCGATGCTTTATGATTGGCGCTATCGCCATAAGGTTGGCCTTCTCGGGTGTCCTGCGCAGTTTTTGCGGCTTGTTCCGGTGGAGGGCAGCCCTTCTCCTGAAATCTTGCAACCGGCGCTCTCCTCGCAACCGCTTGTGATGACCATTGATCTTGGGGAGCGGTGTCGTGTCACGATCCCTGCAGATTTTGATATGGATGCAGCGGCGCGTTTGCTCAATGGCTTGGCGGTGACGCGATGATCGCGTTTCCAGCGGGGACGAAGGTGTGGATCGCGGGCGGTGTCACCGACATGCGCTGCGGCATGAATGGCCTGGCGCTGAAGATTCAGCAGGGGCTTGGGCGAGATCCCCATAGTGGCGAAATCTTCTGCTTCCGCGGGCGTAAGGCCGACATGGTGAAACTTTTATGGTTCGATGGCATCGGCACATCGCTTTACGCAAAGCGCCTGGAAGCCGGGAAGTTTGTCTGGCCGTCGAGCAGCACCGGCGAAGCCGTTGCGATATCCGCGGCCCAGATTGGCTATCTTCTGGACGGAATTGACTGGCGCAATCCCCGCTGGACCCAGAGGCCGAAAAAGATGGGATAAGCCGGCTGGAACGCCTGTATTTGTTGGATTCTGTGGTTGTGCATGGTAGAAGCGGCCATGTCAGATCCCGCCTGCGAACTCGAGAAACTACGCGCCGAACTGGCGGCCACGAAGGCCGAACTGGCGCAGGCCCGTGCGGTGGTCTCGACCTCCGAGGCGATGATCTCCGGTCTCAAACTTGAGATTGCGCTGCTGCGGCGCGAGACTTACGGCCACAGCGCCGAGCGGACGGCGCGGTTGATCGACCAACTGGAGCTGCAGCTTGAAGACCTGGTGGTTGACGCCGCCGAGGATGCAATCCTGGCGGAAAAGACGACGAAGGTTGCGGCCTTTGATCGCAAGAAGCCAGTTAGGAAGCCCTTCCCCGAGCACTTGCCGCGTGAGCGGGTGGTGGTGGAAGCCCCGACAAGCTGCACCTGTTGCGGCTCGGGCCGAATCGTGAAGATGGGCGAGGATATTACCGAGACGCTGGAGGTGGTGCCGCGGCAGTGGAAGGTGATCCAGACCGTGCGGGAAAAGTTCACCTGCCGCGCCTGTGAGAAGATCAGCCAGCCGCCCGCACCGTTCCACCCGATCCCGCGCGGTTGGGCAGGCCCCAGCCTTCTGGCGATGATCATTTACGAGAAATACGGCCAGCATCAGCCGCTGAACCGGCAGGCCGAGCGTTATGCCCGTGAGGGCGTGGAGTTGAGCCTTTCGACACTGGCTGATCAGGTTGGCGCGGTGGCCGAGTTGCTGAAGCCACTCCATGACCTGATCGAGGCCCATGTTCGGGCGGCAGCGCGGCTGCATGGCGATGACACCACCGTGCCACTGCTCGCCCGCGGCGGCACGAAGACCGCGCGGCTGTGGACCTACGTGCGCGACGATCGCCCCTTCGCGGGGACCGCCCCGCCAGCGGTGGTCTTCCGCTTCTCCCGCGACCGGGCAGGTGCGCATCCGACCGAGCATCTGATGGGGTGGAGCGGCATCCTGCAAGCTGATGCCTATGCTGGCTACAACGAGCTCTACCGCGGCGACCGCAAGCCGGGGCCAGTCCTTTCCGCGCTCTGTTGGAGCCACGCGCGCCGCAAGTTCTTCGAGCTGGCCGACATCGCGGGCAACATCCGCAAGGGCAAAGAGGCGAACGAGATATCGCCCATAGCCTTCGAGGCGGTGAAGCGGATCGACGCCCTGTTCGAGATCGAGCGCGACCTGAACGGTCAATATCCCGCCGCACGCCTCGAGCAGCGCAAAATACGCTCGGTCCCGCTGGTCGAGGATCTGGAACGATGGCTGCGGACCGAGCGGGCGCAACTCTCAAAGCACGCCAAGGTCGCGAAAGCGATCGACTATCTGCTGTCGCCCGGCCACTGGCCAGCCTTCACCCGTTTCCTGACAGACGGCCGGGTCTGCCTCAGCAACAACTGCGCCGAACGGTCGTTGCGCGGGGTGGCCTTGGGCAGAAAATCATGGCTCTTCGCGGGTTCCGAGCGCGGCGGACACCGCGCAGCCTTCATGTATTCCCTGATTGGCTCAGCCAAAATGAACGGCATCGACCCGCAGGCATGGCTTGCCGATGTTATCGCCCGGATATCCGACCTGCCGGTCTCGCGCCTGCCGGAATTGCTGCCGTGGAACTGGAAATCGTCAGCACAACAAGTCAAGGCTGCATGACCGCGGCTCTTGGCGGATGTTTACGGATCGCACGCGATCTCGCCATCAGCAAAAACACCGTGCTCGAAATCATGAAACGCCATCGCCAAAGCGCCTTATGATACGATCCTGCCCCCTCCGGCAGCTGACCCCACAATGGGTTGCCGAAGCCGGACAGAACCTGGACAACAATCTGTCGTCCGTGGCCGAGGACATTCAGGAATCTCATATTCGCCCTGAGGAGGCCGCACTCGTTGCGCGCGAAGCCGGTGTTCCGGTGCTGCTCATCACCCATGTGCTTCCCCCGGTGCCGGATGTCTTGATCAACCCATTCCTGAGGGATGCGCGTGCCGTCTACAGCGGTGAGCTTTGGATGGCCAACGACGGGACATTGATCACCCTGCCGGTCAACTCTGATCAGCACACAATCCGCGAACTTCTGGTGTAGGTGCATCATGTTGAGCAAAGAAACCTACATCCGTGCCGTACTGGTTGTCTTCTGGCTACTCATTCTGACGCGCATACCGGTTTTCTATACCGGCACCATGGATGTCATTACCGTCGTTTCCACTTTGGTCGAGTTGGCTTTCTTTATTGTAAGCGGCGGTTCCAACCCATTGAATTGATCTGTTCCTGACGCGTTATGCGCCTGCGAGAAGCCTTCCGAGATCAGGTGGAGGTATTGCAT
>JBFZFJ010000184.1:0-2848 GCA_041306405.1 Verrucomicrobiales bacterium
TGTGGTAGGTCGGCAACACGACGATGTACATGTCGAGCATGTGCATGAGCAGGATCCACACCGCCACCGCGCAGAGGAGAAGCGGTTTCTTCTTCGTCGCCTGGAAAAGAAGGACCACGAAAGGCAGGAAGAAATGGCCGAGGACCATGATGATGTTCAGCGTGTTCCAACTGCCGGTGTTGCGGCGGAGGAAATAAATCGTCTCTTCCGGAATGTTGGCATACCAGATGAGCATATATTGGCTGAAGCCGATGTAGGCCCAGAACACGGTGAAGGCCAGCATCAGCTTGCCCATGATGTGGTAGTGCTCGATCGTCACCACGCCCTCGAGGTAGCCCGCACTGCGCAAGGCGGTGACCAGCAGGACGAGCACGCACATCGAACTGAGCGCCGACCCCGCGAAGATGTAGACACCCCACATCGTGGAGAACCAGTGGAAGTCGAGGCCCATCAGCCAGTCGAACGCCCCGAAGGTCAGGGACAAGGCGAAGAGCGGCAACATGGGGAAGACCATCTTGCGCGAGGACCACGTGTAGCGCGGGTCGCCATCCTTGTCCTGCCGCACCGAATTACGGCGCAGCAGGAAGGTCGCCACGATGAAGAAGAGAAAATAAAATCCGGCGCGGGCCCAAAAGAACGGTTCGTTCAAATACGCCGCTTTGCCATCAAGCAAAACATCCTCGCCCGGCGCGATCTTCATCCATTTGAAAAGGGTGGGCGCGCTGAAAATGATCGGGATGAAAAGGATGGCCAGGACCGGAAAGAGCCACGCTATATTTTCCAACTGCCGCCGCACCACCACGCTCCAATCCGCATCGACCGCGTGATGGACCAGGATCCAGAAAAGCGCGCCGGTCAGGATGGTGAAGAAGAAGCTGAATGCGAAAAGCCAGGAGAAGGCGAACTGCTTGGGCGAAAGGAAACCTCCCCACGCGGCCAGCGCCAGCGAGACGACGGCCAGCGCCACGGTGAAAAGCAATTTTCCACCGAACCCCTGGTAATCAAAAAATTCCTTGGTGCTCACTTTGTTTTCGGACGCGCTCATGGTTGCGGCGGCGCCTCCAGTTTGGTCCGTTCGTCGGCCGGCACGTCATTGATCGTCGCGGTCTGCGCCATCTGCAGCGCGCGCACGTAGGACACGATGGCCCAGCGGTCATCGACCGGGATTTTTGCCCCGTAACCGAGCATCGTGTTCTTGCCGTTGGCGATGGTGTTGTAAATCTCCCCGTCGGCCATCTCGCGCAGACGGTCCTGATGGAAACTGGCGATGGCCACCAGTCCGTATTGACCCGCCACCCCGTTGCCGCCGCCGCTCGCCCCGTGGCAGACGCCGCAATAAATAGTGTAACGTTCTTGCCCGCGCTGGAGCAGTTCGGCCGTGACCGGCAGGGGAAAACCCGTTCCCCACTGGTCGCCGAAGCGGCCCGTATTCATGTAGTCCGTGCCGGAAGCATAGCGCACCATGCGGTATTTGCCCTCGTCGGGGAAGGGATTCTCCTTCGAAACCGGCGCCTCGTAGCCGATCGGCACCGTGCCGGCCACCGGGAGACGGTTGCCGCGGTCATCGGCAAAAAAATCACTCGGCACCTGCGCCTTCACCTTCGGCTGATGATCCATATCCGGGAAAATCTCGATCGGCGGCTTGCCGCTTTTTTGTCCGCGGAAACCGGCCACCGCAGCCAACAGCACGAAGAAGAGCCCGAGGGCGATGAAGAAGTAGCGCAACATATCAGTCCCCGTAAATCAGCGTGATGTGCTTCGCCCCGACACTCTCGAGCATGGCGCGGGTCGACTCCTCGTCGAACTTCGGATCGGTCGACTCGATGGCGAGGAAGAATCCGTCGTTGCTCACCTTCTTGAAAAGATCCCAGTTGAAAATCGGATGGTTCCAACGCGGCAGGCCGTTGAGCGCGAGCATGCCGAAGGTCGCGGTGAAGGCGGAAAGCAGGATGGTCAGCTCGAACATGATCGGGAAAAACGCCGGCACGGTGAAGAAGTTGGTCGGCTTGCCCGCCACGATGAGCGGGTATTCGATCGACGACGGATAGAATTGCAGGGCGGCCGCGAAGGTCAGTCCGGTGATGCCGGCGATGAAGACCAGCGCGCTCAACCACGATTTTTTCAACCCCATGGCCTCGTCCATCCCGTGGATGGGAAACGGCGAATAGACATCCCAACGCGAATAGCCCGCATCGCGCACTTTCTCCGCGGCCTGGTAAAGCGCAGAGGCCGACGGCACTTCGGCGCCCATGGCGAAAAGTTGCGACTGCGTGTTGCCCGTGGTCTCCATATCAGTGCGCGCCCTCCTTCAGCGCGGCAACCGGTTCGTGGTGATGTTCGTCGTGCCCGTGGTGCGGATCGGCTTCGGGGAGCACCGCTTTGACTTCGAAAATACAAATCATGGGGAGCCAGCGGATGAAGAGCAGGAAGAGGGCGAGGAAGATGCCGAAGGTGCCGACAAAGGTCCAGATGTCGACCCAGGTCGGGTAGAACATGTTCCAGCTCGAGGGCAGGAAGTCGCGGTGCAGCGAGGTCACGATGATGACGAAGCGCTCGAACCACATGCCGGTGTTGACGAACATGCAGACGATGAAAACCCAGAGCACGTGGCGGCGGAAGAAACGGAACCAGAACAACTGCGGCGCGACCACGTTGCAGAAAATCATCGTCCAATAAGCCCACCAATACGGACCCGTGGCCCGGTTGATGAAGGCGTATTGCTCGTACATGTTGCCGCCATACCACGCGATGAAGAACTCCATGGCGTAGGCGTATCCGACGATCGAACCGGTCAGCAGGATGATCTTGCACATCTTGTCCACGTGGTCGTCGGTGATCAGATCGTGCA
>JBFZFJ010000185.1:0-9393 GCA_041306405.1 Verrucomicrobiales bacterium
GACAGCGCCTGTGTGTCGTGATGGATAATCTGAACACTCACAAAGGCGAACTGGCCCAGGAGTGGCTGGAGGGAAACCCATTGGTGAGCTTCCACTATACACCCACTCATGCGAGTTGGGTAAATCTTGCGGAATGTTTTTTCTCGATTTTGACGCGTCAAGGACTCCAGCAATCCGTGCACCGATCCAACAAGGAGCTTGTCCGGTTCCTCAAAGACTTCGTGAGCGAATATAATAAGACCTGCGGCCCGTTTGTCTGGACGAAAGGTCCTGAGAAACTGCGGCGGATCATTCAACTAACTAAGTATTATCAAATCCAAACGCACAGTCACTAAGGAAACGGTGCACTAGCTCAAGCCCGATTAACACGCTCAATAACTTCGTCTTGAAACCGGCTGAACAAACGGGGAATGCCATCCTGAACGCCTATGGGAGCACCATTAAATTCGTTGGCAACATCGGGGGGGACGTGATCTACAAAACTGGAAATGTGGTTTCATCCGCCACCGAAAAAATAGGACTTATGTGGGACGCTGCGAGTGACAAGACTGCGGATGTTTTCAACTCCATCAATCCGGACAACGCGAATACAGACAAACTGACTGAAGCGGTGATGCGTTTGCAACTGGGCACTTTCTCAAGCCAGGCACTTAACGGTCCAGCCTTTCGAGGAATCACGACGCAGAGTCTCGATTCGAATTCATCAGCGAGCCAGCCAGCCCATGCCTGGTTCACGGTGGTTGTGCCGGAAGACGCAGGAATGATGGCATTTGATTTCACCGTCACAGGCGAACCCGTCGAGGATAAGATTGCTTGCGCGGTGAATGACCAGAATGTTTTCACACTGCCCGCGAAGTTCGCTCCAGATGGAGAAACCGTCAGTACGGACCTCATCGATATCTCCAGCTACGCAGGACAGACGGTAGAGTTGTTTTTCGGCCTTACAGGAGGGACTTCCACGGACTGTGGGCTCGCCATCGACGGAATTCGATTTGTGACCATTCCGATGCCGCAGCTCGCCGTCTCGGTGGTCGGCGACCAAGTTCGCCTCCAATGGCCTGCCGCTGCTACCGGATGGATTCCTCAACGAAGCCCGGGCCTCGACCCGCAGATTGGGAGAATGTTATTCTGCCTGAAACCGTGACCGCTGAGAATGGCGTAGTGACACTCGACAAACCGCGCACCGCGCAGAAGGAGTTCTTCCGCTTGAGACGGGTGGAGTGAAGGATGCGCAGGCACGTAGCGCAAACTCACCTTCCGGTAGTCGCGGCATTTTCGAGGCTGGCCACAGTGAGCGGTGGATTTTCGGGATTGAGAAGATGGTCCGGTGAGGCGCGTCTGGTTTTCAAGCCAGTCGCCGCCTGATTCGGCCAGCATCCGTCACGCTATTGCCAAGCGGGCGGATGTCTGCCATGGCTGCGGCATGCATTTCCATCGCCGTCTTTCACTCATCGGGTGTGTTCTCCTCGCTGGTTCGGCCGGCCCCGCTGCTGCGGAGGATTTTTCGTTCGAGGCGCTGTGCGCCAAGGCCCGCAAAATGGCGGTGGCACCGCACGCCGCGCCGAAGCTGGAGCTGGCGGATTTCTGGAAAAACCTGACTTACGACCAGCATCGCGACATCCGTTTCCAAATGGAATCCGGGCTGTGGGCGAAGGAAAAAGGGCCGTTTTCAATCGATTTCTTCCATCCCGGATGGACTGCGAAAAAAATGGTGACGCTCCATGAAGTGAGCGGCGGGAAATCGGAACCACTCAAGTTCGACCTGAGTCTTTTCAATTACGGGAAACAAAAGGTGCCGGCCGGGACGCCGCCGCCTCCGGGCTACGCCGGTTGGCGGGCGCGGACGCATTTGAACACGGCGGACTACATGGATGAGTTCCTGGTCTTCATGGGCGCGAGCTATTTCCGGGCGATCCCGAAGGACGCGCCATACGGGCTTTCCGCGCGCGGCTTGTCGATCAACAGCGGGCTGCCGGGCGTGCCCGAGGAATTTCCGGATTTTTCGGAGTTCTATCTGGAAAAACCGGAGAAGGATTCAAAAAGCCTCAAGGTGAGCGCCCTGCTCACGGGCGAGAGCGTCGCCGGAGCCTATCAGTTCACCATCACGCCGGGACCGGAAACCGTGGTGGACGTGGTGGCGGAAATCACGCTGCGGCGGCCGGTGATCCAGCTCGGGCTCGCGCCGTTTTCCAGCATGTTCTGGTTCGGCGAGAGCACGCATCCCAAGCCCTATGATTTCCGCCCGGAAGTGCATGACAGCGACGGCTTGCTGATGGAGCTGGGCAGCGGAAACCTCCACTATCGCCCGCTGGAAACGACGAAGGGCCAATTCCGCCACTGTGTCTTCACGATGGAGCAGCCGCGCTCGTGGTCGCTGCTGCAGCGCGACAGGTCGTTTCTTTCCTATCAGGATCCGGAGGCGCTCTATCACAACCGCCCGAGTGTGCGAGTGGAGCCGGTCGAGGGATTCGACCTTGGGAAACTCCACCTCATCGAAATGCCGACCCGCGACGAGACGGATGATAACGTGATTCTCCTCTGGGAACCGCAGCCGACGCTCGAAGTCGGGAAAACCGCGCGTTTCCACTATCGCCTGCGCTGGATGCGTGATCCGGCGCCATCCGGGATTTTCACCGTCCGCGCCACGCGCTCCGGGACGCCGGTGCAGAAGCCGGACGAGGTGCTGATGGCCATCGATTTCGCCAAGCCGCTGGAGCCCGGACTCAAGGTCGCCGATCCGAAATGGGACGATGTTTCGAAGCTGAAGCCGGTCGTCACGGTGAATCAAAAGGCGGTGAAGATCCTCCACGTCGGGCTGAGCGACATCAGCATGCCGAATGTGGATGCGCTTCCCGCCGGCCTCGGCCGCAGCGACAAACTTCACATGCCGCAAGTGTTACGCGCGTTTTTCGTGCTCGATCCGCCGAAGGATTTGAACGACATCGACATGACCTGCGAGCTGCAGGACGAGACCGGCAAGTGCGTGTCCGAGCGCTGGGTCTATCTCTGGCAGAAATCCCGGTAATCAAGAAGCGCCGGGCGGACGGATCAGCACCTTGTCGATCCGGTTGCGGTCGAGGTCAACCACCTCGATCCGGAATCCACCGGTGGTGAAGTGGTCGCCTGTCGCGGGAATTTTCCCGAGCGACTGGAGGATGAAGCCGCTGAGAGTCGAGTATTCGCGCTCGTCGGCGGCTTCCAGCGGGAGTTCCGGGAAGAGGTCTTCGAACTCATCGATGCGGATCATCGCGTCCACCAGCCAGCTGCCATCCTCGCGCCGCACCGCGTCCGGGCGCGCGGGTTTGGTGGAGGCGAAGTCGCCGATGATCGTTTCCATGACATCGTGCAGCGTGATCAATCCGGCGATGCCGCCGAACTCGTCGGCCACGAGGGCGATGGTGGAATTGCTCTTGCGGAACGTTTCCAAAAGCCGGTTGAGTGGCTGGGTGGGAGGCACCAGGAGTGGCGGCTTGAGCAGGTCCTTGAGCCCGCCGTCATGGCCGGCGTAGTGCGCGGCGAAAAGGTCTTTGATGGAAACCATCCCGAGCAGGTTGTCCCGCCGGCCTTCGAAAACCGGGAACTGGCTGTGATGGCTGCGCAAGACGGCGAGGCAGGTTTCGTCCCGACTTTTCGCCGCATCCAGCCAGCAAATTTTCCCGCGATGAATCATCAGGTCGCGCACGCACAAACTGTCTAACCCGAGGATGGCCTCCACCATTTCAGATTCCCCGGCGATCAGCGCCCCCCCGCGCTCGCCCTCGCGGACGAGCATTTTCACCTCCTCCTCGCTGACGGCGGCTTCCTCCGCGGGGCGGACCCGCAGCAGGCCGAGCACCAGATCCGTGGACAGGCCGAGCAATTTCACCACCGGCGAGGCGATCCCCGACAACCGCGCCATCGGCCCGGCGGCAAACCGCGCGATCATTTCGGGGTTGCCCATGCCGATGCGTTTCGGGACGAGTTCGCCGATGACCAGCGAGAAATAGGTGATCGCGCTCACTACCAGGCCGACGGCCAGCGGGTCCGCCCAAGGTGCGATCCACGGCATCAGGGAGATCGCCGATGCGAGGGATTTCGCGAGGGTCGCGCCACCGAACGCGCCAGCCAGCACTCCCACCAGAGTGATGCCGATTTGTGTCGTGGAGAGGAAGCGGTTGGGCGATTCGACAAGATCGAGTGCGGCCTGCGCCTTTTTGTCGCCCGTTTCCGCCCACTGCCGCAGACGCGATTTGCGGCTGGAAACCACCGCGATTTCAATCATCGCGAACAGCCCGTTGAGCAAAAGAAGCAGGAAAATGAAGATGATTTCGAAGCCGACGGCGGACATTCCCCTAAGCAAGCAATACATCTCCGGATCGGCCAGTCTGATCATGCGAGCAGCCGAAAATCACTGGAATTATAATTGGAATAGTTCTTGATATCGCTCGGCCCCGATCTAGTTTGCCGGCGCGATGGTCAGCAAAACACCAGATATTTCCCCGGAAATGGAGATTCCCGACGAGATCTCCGGCTTGAGAATGACGCGTCAGCGGCAGGAAGTTTATCGCACCTTGATGCAGGAGCGGAACCACCCGACGGCGAACGACGTCTTCATGCGGGTGAAGGACCGCCTGCCGCACATCTCGCTGGCGACCGTCTACAACTGCCTCGAAGCGCTCGTCCAGCACGGCATCATCCGCCAGGTGAATTTCGAACGCGAGTCGTCGCGCTACTGCCCGAATCTCAGCGAGCACGGCCATTTCCACGACGCCACCACCGGCGTCATCCACGACGTGGACTTCAAACCCGGAGTCAATCTCGCCGACGTCCTCAACCTCCCGCCCGGCGCTCTCATCGAAGACGTCGAAATCACCCTCCGAGGAAAAATCTCCACGACTTGACGCCATGGCCCAGATCGCTATCAGCTCCTTTGTTCTTTGTATCGCGCTTTACCTGATCGCCCGTCACGAAGCCGAAATTTCCTTGCCTGTGATTCTGATGATCACGGTCGGGGTGAGTGTGATTTCCATTCTTCTCTCACTCGCCATCGGCCCGTTCGCGTTTCTAGTGGCGTTGTTCATCCTCGCATACGCGATCGACGTTTCTGCTACATCAGCTGGCCGAAGGCATGGGCTGTCACCGGCGTTTATGCGGTCACCAACATCGCCCTCGCCGTCGGCACCGTCATGCTAAGACGTTAAAACCCCCGATCTCCCATCTCCGATCCACCATCCTTTTCCAACCATGAGCCTGCACATCCAAGACCTCCACGCCACTCTCGAAGACGGCACCGAAATCCTCAAGGGCGTCACCCTCGACATTCCGAAGGGTGAAGTCCACGCCATCATGGGGCCTAACGGCTCCGGCAAGTCCACCCTCTCGAAGGTGATCGCCGGCCACGAAGGCTACGTCGTGACCTCCGGTTCGGTGACACAAGACGGCGAGGAAATCCTCGACAAATCCGTGGACGAGCGCTCCCGAGGCGGCATTTTCCTCGCGTTCCAATATCCTTCCGAAGTTCCCGGCGTCTCGAACGCCAACTTCATCCGCGCCGCGCTGCAAGCCCGCTTGCCGAAGGGCCAGGACATCGACGCCGTCGCCTATTACAAGAACCTCTACTCGAAGATGGACCTGCTGGAAATGGACCGCAAGTTCACCGCCCGCGCCGTGAACGAAGGCTTCTCCGGCGGCGAAAAGAAGCGCAACGAGATCCTCCAGATGATGATGCTCGAGCCCGAATACTGCATCCTCGACGAAACCGACTCCGGCCTCGACATCGACGCGCTCAAGATCGTCGCCAAGGGCGTCAACGCCATGCGCTCCCCCGACCGCGGCATGCTCCTCATCACCCACTATCAGCGCCTGCTCGACTACATCAAGCCGGACTACGTCCACGTCATGGCCGAAGGCAGAATCGTCCGCTCCGGCGGCCCCGAACTCGCCCACGAACTTGAAAAAGACGGCTACGAATTCCTCAAGGAGCCCGCCCTCGCGTAACGGAATTTCAAATCTGAAATCTCAAATCTCAAATTCCCCACCACCATGTCATACGACACCACAGACGTTCTGGATCTTGAAACCCGCGAGGCGATCGACATCGACCGCACCAAGGGCGACTTCACCTTCCCGGAGCGCAACAAGTTCGACGCCGGCCGCGGCCTGAGCTCGAAGACGGTCGATTACATTTCCGACGTCAAGAACGACCCCGACTGGGTTCGCGAGTTCCGCCACAAGGCGCTTAAAGTGTTCCTGGAAAAGCCGATGCCCACCAACTGGGCGACCAAGGATCTCGAGGCCATCGACTTCGACGTCATCCGCTATTATCTATCCGACGGCGAGAAGCCGAAGCGTTCGTGGGACGACGTGCCCGCCGACGTTCTGGAGACCTTCGAGCGCCTCGGCATTCCCCAACAGGAGCGCGCGTTCCTCGCCGGCGTGGAAGCGCAGTTCGACTCGGAAGCCGCCTACTCCAACGTCAAGGAGGAGCTCACCAAACAAGGTGTCATCTTCTGCAACTCCACCGAAGGCCTCAAGGAGCACGAGGAGATCTTCCGCCCGTGGTTCGGCAAGGTCATCCCGACCGGCGACAACAAGTTCTCGGCGCTCAACTCCGCGGTTTTCTCCGGCGGCTCGTTCATCTATATCCCGAAAGGCTTGAAGCTGAAGCAACCGCTCCAAGCTTATTTCCGCATCAACTCGGAGAACTTCGGCCAGTTCGAGCGCACCCTCATCATCGCCGATGAAGGTGCCGAGCTGATGTATATGGAAGGCTGCACCGCGCCGAAATTCGAGACGGCCACACTGCACTCCGCCGTCGTCGAGCTCGTCGCGCTCAAGGGCGCGAAGATCCAATATGTCACCGTGCAGAACTGGTCGTCCAACGTCTTCAACCTCGTCACCAAGCGCGGCATCGCCATGGAAGACGCGGAAGTGAGATGGATCGACTGCAACATCGGCTCGCGCCTCACGATGAAATACCCCGGCGTCGTCATGAAGGGCAAGCGCGCCCGCGGCGAGGTCATTTCCATCGCCCTCGCCAACACCGGCCAGCACCAGGACACCGGCGCGAAGATGATCCATGCCGCCGATGACACGACCTCCAACGTCGTTTCCAAGTCCATCTCCGTCGGCGAAGGCCGCTCCACCTATCGCGGCCAGGTCTTCATTCCGAAGCATCTCAAGGGTTGCAAAAACAACACCGAGTGTGACGCCCTGCTCATCAACAGCCACAGCCGCACCGACACCTACCCCGCCATCACTGTCAAGGGCAACCAGCACGCCACCCAACACGAGGCGTCGGTTAGCCAGGTTTCCGAAGACATGCTCTTCTACATGCAACAGCGCGGCCTCAACCAGGGCCAGGCGATGTCGCTTGCCGTCAACGGCTTCATCAACGACCTCGTCCGCGAGTTCCCGATGGAATACTCCGTCGAGCTCAAGCGCCTGATCGATCTGGAAATGGAAGGCTCGGTGGGCTAAACAAGAAACTTTCCCCGCCCCAATGACCACTCTCGAAATGCCATCTCTCCTTGAATCCGCACCTGAAACCCCGGCCTATCTACCCGCCTGGTTCGCCGCCCGTCAGCAGGCCGCTTGGCAGCGCTTTCTCGCCACTCCCGCGCCGAAACGCGGCGATGAGACCTGGCGCTTCTCCAGCATCAAGCAGCTCGACTTCTCCGCCTTCCGGAAAGCTCCGGTTAGCGGGGCGAATGATTTGATCGCCCGCTCCACCGGCCTCGAAGCGCCGGCGGCGAAATTGATTTTCGTGAACGACGAGCTCGTGCATGTGGAATCCCGCCTCCCGGAAGGCGTCATCTGCCTGCCGCTCGCCGAGGCGCTCGTCTCTCACAGCGATCTGGTGCAGGCGCATTTCATGAAGCAGGAAACCCGCCTCGGGTCGGCCAAATTCGCCGCCCTGCATGAAGCCTCGCTGACTAACGGATTGTTCGTCCATGTTTCCGACAAGGTCGAAATCGAAGGAACCATCGAGGTTCACCACTGGATCACCGGAGCAAACACCGTGATCTTCCCGCATACGCTGGTCGTCACCGGCAAGAGCTCGAAAGTCCGCGTGGTGGATATTTTCCGCTCGGCGGACGATCTCCAGCCCGGCCTCGCCATCGCCGTCAACGACCTCTCCGCCGGTCAGAACTCGAAGCTCGATTACGTCGCCATCCAGGCCTTCAACGAAGTGACGCGCGTCATCCAGATCAACGAGACCTCCGCGTTCCGCGATGCCTCCGCCACCGGGTTCATCCTCAACACCGGCGCTTCATGGGCGCGCAACGAGACGCTTTCCCGCCTCGAAGGCCCGGGTTCGCGCTCGGACATGCTCTCGGTTTCCATTCCCGCCCACGAGCAGGAATACGACCAGCGCACGTTCCAGCACCACGTCTCGGAAGGCGCTTACTCGGACCTGCTCTACAAAAACTCGCTCTACGACAACTCCCGCACGATTTTCTCCGGGCTCATCTTCGTGGATGCAAACGCGCACCACACCGACGCCTATCAGACGTGCCGCAACCTCCTGATGAGCGACACCTGCGAGGCCAACTCGATGCCCGGCCTCGAGATCAACGCCGACCAGGTGAAGTGCTCGCACGGCAGCACTTCCTCCCAGATCAGCGACGAGGAGATCTTCTATCTCCGCGCCCGCGGCATCGATCCGGCGAACGCCCGCCAGCTCATCGCCCGCGGGTTTTCCGTGGATGTCGTGGAGCGCTTGAAGAATGACGCGGTCGAGGAACTGGTCCTCAAATTCATCGACGACAAGTTCGCCCACATCGCCTCTCGGGGCGCTTAGTCGCTCCGGTCACATCAACTGCGCGCCGGCTTCCGCCAGCTCGGAGCGCTCGCCGCGGTTCAGCGCGACGTGCGCGACGAAGGGCTGGCCCTTGAGGCGGTTGCGGGTGTAAACGAGCCCGTTGCTGCGGCTGTCGACGTAAGGATTGTCGATCTGCGCCGGATCGCCGACGAGCACGAGCTTGGAGTCGCGCGACATCCGGGTGACGATCGTCTTCGCCTCCTGCGGCGTGAGCTGCTGGGCCTCGTCGAGGATGAAGAAGCGGTTAGGAATTGAGCGCCCGCGGATGTAGCAGAGCGCTTCGATTTCCAGAATGCCCTGTTCCATGAGAAGCTCGTAGGGCTTCTTCACGGTGGCGGGCGCGGCACCCGTTGCCTTCTGTTGTTTGCGGCGCGGACCGAGCGGAGTGGCGGGACGCATGAGCAGATCGAGAGCGTCATGGATCGGCTGGAGCCATGGGCGCATTTTCTCGTCAAGCGAGCCCGGCAGAAAACCGAGCTGATCGCCCATCGAGACGACCGGCCGGCTGACAGTGATGCCGTTGTATTTGCGGTTGAACATCTCGTGCAAACCCGCGGCGACGGCGACCAGCGTCTTGCCCGTGCCGGCGT
>JBFZFJ010000186.1:0-2765 GCA_041306405.1 Verrucomicrobiales bacterium
TCTCTGAGATCGACGCCGACTCTGTCGCCTTCGACGCCGGGCTGCGCGAGGGCAACGTGATCCAGGAAATCAACCGCGAGCCCGTCGCGAGCGTGCAAGAAGCCGCAGCCGCGATCCGCAAGGCAAGCGGCAAACGCCTGGTCCTTCTCGTCTGGAGCCAGGGCGGCAGCCGCTTCGTCGTGGTTGACGAGAGAAAGCAGAAGTGAATCGACCGGAACCGGCTTTGAGGCGGCGGGCGGCGGATAGAAAACGGCCCGCCGTCCGATGACACGGGCGGCGGGCGGGTCGCATGAATGCGGATAGAGAGCCGGTCTATGCGGCCTTCTTGGCTTCCTTTTCAGCGGGTTTCCCGATCATCTCGATCTCGGAGACGTCCAAGGTTTTCTTGCCGTCTTTTTCACTCACGCGGTGAGGAAGACGGTTGGAATTGACGGGATTCGGGGGCAGCATCCCGCCGATGAACGACGCCGCATTCCTCCGCGAGACTGAAAACTTCCTCCACGCGCAAATCCCCATCACGCGGGCCATGGGCGTGGGCGTGGAATCGCATGACGAAACCCGGCTCGTCCTAACCGCCCCGCTGGAGTTGAACCACAACCACCTCGGCACCGCCTTCGGCGGCAGTCTCAGCGCCATTGCCACGCTCGCCGGTTATGGGTTGTTATGGCTCAAGCTCGGCGACCGGAGCGCCCACATTGTCATCCGGGACAGCTCGATCCACTACCGCCATCCGGTCCGCGGGACGATCCGCGCGGTCTGCCAGAGTCCGGACGAAGCCGCGCTCGCCGCGTTCAAGTCCCGCTTCCGCGAAAAGGGCCGGGCGCGCATCGGCTTGAAAGTCGTCATCGTGGAAGATGACAAGGTCTGTGTGGAGTTCGAGGGCGTCTATGTGGCGCTCACATGATCCGGTCGAGCAGCGGGGTGCCTGCCAGGTAGTGTTGTAAATTTGATAGAAAATGCCGCGCCAGCGTGCCGGACTCGTCCGCGTGGCCGCCGGCGATGTGCGGGGTGATGAAGCATGCCGGCTCGCTCCGCAACGGGTGGTCGGGCGGCAGCGGCTCGGGCTCGGTGACGTCCAGCCACGCGGCGGCGATCCGGCCGGAACGCAGCGCGGCTAACAAGGCGTCCTGATCCACCGTGGTGCCGCGGCCGATGTTATAAAACACCGCGCCGCGCTTCATCTGCGCGAGGCGCGCCGCGTCGATGAAATTCAGCGAAGCCGGGTTGTCCGGCAGGATGTTGATGACGTGGTCCGCGGTGGCGAGCGCGGCGGGCAGACCTTCGGCGGTGACGGTGGGAAACCCCTCGTCGCCGCGCGGCTGGCGGCGCATCGCGGTGATCTTCATTTCAAACGGCGCCAACAACCTCACCAGCGCCGTGGCGATCCCGCCGAAGCCGAGGATCACCACGCTCTGCGCGCGCAGCGAGACCGAGTCGCCGCGCAGCTGGAACCATTCCGGCGAGCCGTTGGCCGCCTGGCTCCGCAGCGCCTGCGGCAGCCGCCGCGACCGGGCCAGCATGAAGGCGAACACATGCTCGGCGCAGGCCGCGGCATAGACGCTGGAGCTGTTCGTCACCACCAGCCCGCGCTCCGCCACCAGCGCGCGGAACTCCGGCGTGTCATAGCGCGTGAAGCCGGCGGTGCTCACGTGAATCCATCTCAACCGCTCCGAGCGCCGGATGCTCTCCAGATCCGGTTGGCCGAAGGCGATGTCCGCCAGCGGAAACGCCGGGTCCGGCTCCGCCTGCGCCAGCACCGAGGCCACCCCGGTGCGGGGAAACAGGACCTCATGCGGCGCGGTGCCGTCCAGCAGCAGTCGCGCGGTGGCGGCGTCGAGCGGCGAGTCGGCGAAGATTTTCAAGGGAGTCATGGCGTTCGGGAATGCGGGTGGTGGCGGCGGCGCGCGGGGGATCCTCGCATCCCGGCCCGGGCATGCAAGCCGATCCACCGGCGAGCAGGACCGGCAGGCGGCGTTCCAATTGGAAGGGGCTGGCGCGTCTCGCCAGTGGGTCCGGCCCATGCGTGGAAGCACCTCCCAAACTGACGAGGTCGCCCGGTCCGGAGTTGGTATTGTTCGAGTTTTGAGGCTTCGCAAAGTCCGCGCGTCGTATCGACGATTGGGCTGAACAGAGTGAAGAGGATCATCGGAAAATACTCCCCGGCGTCGAACTTGCGTCGGGAATCGAGTTCGCGCGAGGACTTGGTGCGGCGCGAGTCGAGTCCGGCGAGAGCCTCCCGAAATCGCTCCAGCAACGGTCTGCGGCGCCACCGCCACGCTTTGCAGGCCCGCGCAACGATCGGGGGAGTCAGCTTCCCTGCAAGACCTCGACTCCTCGGCCCTGCAATTGCTCGACGAAGGCCGGATCGGCCGCCTTGTCGGTGACCAGGCAACTGAGGTCCTCGATTTGCGCGAAGAAGAACGCTGCCCTTTGTCCGAGCTTTGAATGGTCCGCCAGAAAGACCACGTCTTCGGCGTTTGCGATGACCCGCTCCTTGAAAGCCGCCTGGCGGGCGTTGCTCTCGCTGACGCCGCGCTCGAGGTGGATCCCGTTTCCCGAGAAGAACATGCGGTGGATGTTATAGCGTTGCAGGGACTTTTCCGCCGTCAGGCCGATGAATGAACGGGACTTGGGGTCGAACAAGCCACCGGTGCAGATGAGGTCGAGGTTGGGGCGGTCGGAGAGGGCGGTGAAGACGTTGAGCGCGTTGGTCAGGATGGTCAGCGGCAGGTCGGGGAGAAACTCGGTGAGGGTCAGCACGGTGG
>JBFZFJ010000187.1:0-5843 GCA_041306405.1 Verrucomicrobiales bacterium
GCATCGCCAAACCCAACACCACCGGGGTTTGGGAATCATGGTGGGATTTCAATCCGAACGGCGCTCCCGACTACGGCAGCGAGAAAACAAGCCGTTTCCGGCGCTGGCTGGTTTCGAGTGCTGACATGGCGGCTGCCGGGTCACGGGACTTCGTCACCACCGCGTGGACAGGCAAGACCATTGAACTTGTCGGAAAGAACTCGCTCGGTGGCACCGCTACAGCCGCCGGCAAAGTGACCGCCGGTCTGGTGCCGGTTTCCAAAAACGGCGGAATCCATGGCTCCTATGGCTGGCATGTTTCCGATGAATCCGTGAAGGCTCGTATCAATCTCTATCGCGATCCCGGCCAGAACACGACCCTGGCACAAAAACGGGCCTTGCTTGCAGGCCACCGCCCTGACCCCTTGCCGGCCTGAGCTTTGCTCAAGCTGTCGGGATGCTGCTGCTCGCCCTCATCGCTCCAACGACCGCGCGGGCGGATTCGCGGAATTTCTCGATGCCGAGCTATCTGGCGAATCCCGGCGGCGTTCTGGAAGTGCCGCTCTCGCTGGACAACGCGGCCGGGCTCGCCGCGATCCAGGTGCAGGTGAATTTCGATCCCGAAGTGCTGGAGCTCCAGACGGTGACGGCGGGACCGCTGGGCGCGGCCTTCGAGCTGAGCCAGGGCAATGGCGATGGATTCGTGCAACTCACGTTCTTCCGCGGCGAGGCGCTGGCGGGTGGCGCGGGCCGGCTCGCGGTGCTGAAGTTCCGCGCCAATCCCGGAGCGGAGACGAGCCTGTTTTCCGAACTCGCGATCGCCGACCTCATGCTTTCCGACAGCACCGGCGTGATCGATCTCCGCCAGAAGGACACGCTCGTCACGACCAACGGCCAGGTCGCCGTGACCGTGCAGCAGAACATCGACAACGCGCACAACGGCCTGCCCGACTGGTGGGAAATGCAGCACGGGCTGGACCCGCTCACCGCGAACGCGGATCTCGACCCGGAGCACGACGGCCTGCCGAATCTGTTGGAGTATGCGTTCGGCGGAAACCCCGCCGTCGCCGACGCGCAGCAGCGCGGGATTCAGGCGGGACGGATCGCGGTGGGAGGAGAGAGCTTTTTGGGTGTCGGATTCTACCGGCGGCTGGGAGATGGCGCTTTGCGTTTCCGGCTGCAGGAATCGCGCGATTTGGGATTCTGGAACGACCTGAATTTGTCGCAGCAAACCATCGGCACGCCGCAGAACATGGGGGACGGCACGGAGTTCGTGAACATGCGCGGCACTCTTTCCGCCACCGGTGTGAATGCCGAGCCGCGTGGGTTCCTGCGAGTGGTGGTGGAGCGGCCGTAGTGGAGGCTCTATTCTTTCGGAGTGCGGGCGACATGCTGTCGCCCGTCTTTCCGAGAACGGCGGACAGGATGTCCGCGGCACTCAGCGTTCAGAATGAACGCGCTCCGAACTACGCGACTGCGGCGAGGCCGTTCTACCGGGTGGAGATCCTAAAACCAAGGACCCCGGTGTTGAGCTGCGACGACTTTGGGAGTTGGGGCTTGTGGGATGGGTGCGCCAGCCTTGCGGCGGCCGCGCATGGCGCTGAGATTGGGGAGTCCGGGTTGACCTAGCGTGACCGAGGCCATAATCAGGATGGGGAGTAGTGGCGAGATCTGTCGCGACGAGGAGCGGATTTTTGAGGCGCTGGGAGCCATGAAACCCTTGAAGGTAATGCCTCTGGTGGCTTTTCCAGGGACAAATCGTCACTTGCGCCCGCGGAAAATAATTGCACCGGAACGAGAATTATCGTGCCGATCCCGTTTCAACTCTTGCGGGTCACCCGCCCGCCGCCTACTCCGGTCCCCGACATGAGTGAAGCCGTCACCCCGCAGCAGCCGCAATCCACCGAAGCCGACCTGATCGCCATCCGCCGCGAGAAGCTCGCGAAACTCCGCGAACTCGGGATCGATCCGTTTGGTGCGCGCTTCGAAGTCTCGACCACGCCTGCCGATCTCCGCGCGAATTTCGCCGAAGGCCTGCAGGTGAAAGTCGCCGGCCGGATCACCGCGCTGCGCGACATGGGGAAATCCTGCTTTTTCGCGCTCTCCGACGTCCACGGCAGCATCCAAGGCTACATGAACGTGAAGGCGCTCGATGAAACCGGGGTGGCGGCCTGGAAATGCCTCGACCGTGGCGACTGGATCGGGATCGAGGGCGAGACGTTCCTCACCAAGACCGGTGAGCCGACGGTGAATTTATCCATCTTCACCGTGCTCTCCAAGTCGCTGCGTCCGATGCCCGACAAGTGGCACGGTGTGGCTGACCGCGAGATCAAATACCGCAAGCGCCACCTCGACCTGATGGGGAATCCCGACAGCGCGGCGTTGTTCGTGAAGCGCTCGTTGATGATCGCGGAAATCCGCCGCTTCCTCCAGGACCGAGGCTTCCTCGAAGTGGAAACCCCGATGCTTCAGGACGTCGCCGGTGGGGCCGCCGCCCGGCCATTCGAGACCTATCACAACGCGCTCGGCATGCCGCTCACCCTGCGGATCGCGCCCGAGCTTTTCCTCAAGCGCCTGCTCGTCGGCGGCTTCACCAAGATTTTCGAACTCAACCGCAGTTTCCGCAACGAGGGCATTTCCCGCCGTCACAATCCGGAGTTCACGATGCTTGAGGCGTATTGGGCGTTCTCGGATTTCGAGGAAATGGCGGACCTCGTCGAGGAGCTCACCTGCCACCTCGCGGAGAAATTCTGCGGCGGCCTGCAGATCGAGCACAAGGACGAGGAGGGCAACGTCACCCGCACCATCAACCTCGCCCGCCCGTGGAAACGTGAGAGCTACCACACGCTCATCAAGCTCGCCGCCGGTGCCGACTTCTTCGAGATCGACGCCGCCGGCCGCCGCGCCCGCTGCGAGGAAAAGGGCGTGCAGATTTCCGAGAACATGGAAGACCACGAAGTCATCCAGCAGGTTTTCGAAAAGCTGGTGGAAGAGAAAACCTTCGATCCGTGCTTCGTCACCCGCGTCTCCAGCGAGCTTGTCCCGCTTGCCAAGATCAGCCCCGGCGGCCAGACCGTCGAGGTTTACGAGCTCATCATCAACGGCCAGGAAATTTCCCCCGGCTACTCAGAGCTCAACGACCCCGACGTCCAGCGCCAGCGCCTCGAAGCCCAGTCCGGCGAGGAGACGCAGAAGATCGACTACGATTTCATCGAGACGCTGGAATGCGGCATGCCACCCGCCGGCGGCATCGGGATCGGCCTCGACCGGCTCTGCATGATGCTCACCGGCGCGCCGACGATCCGGGATGTGGTGTTGTTTCCACTGCTGAAGCGGAAGGATTGAGGCTTTCCTTGAAATGTCCCGCCAGTGCAAAAACTGGCTCCTCGACATCTGACAAATCATCTGACAAGTTGAGGGGTGAAAACCAACGTCAGCACGCTTTTGCGCGAATTCCCCAAAGTCCGGAGGGCCGCGATGGCTGGAGAAGAAGTGATCATCGCCACTCGGGAGGGTAACCTGCGGTCGACAGGACGGGAGCGTCCATTCTTGGGTGCATGAAGGGTATGTTTACCACCGCAGATGATATCGACCAACCGACCACTTCCGAAACCGACTGGAAACCTTCGCTATGATTGGATGTGTGGATACGCATGCCGCCATCTGGGCATTTTTGGATGATCCAAGGCTTGGCCGTCGGGCTCGGGAGCGAATTGCCGAGGCTCCCAAGACCCGTCTGATTGTTTCCGATATCGTCTTGCTTGAAACCGCGGTCCTTCACTCGAAAGGTCGGTTGCCGGATTGCCCGTTGGCGGAACTGCTCGCTAAAATCGCAGACAATTTCCGAGTGATTCCGATCAGTCCGGGAATTGCACGGATCGCGGTCGAACTGGAGCTTGCTCATGGGGACCGATTTGATCGCGTCATTGTCGCCACCGCAAAGGTGCATGGCACTCCGCTTTTGACCCGCGACCGGGCGATCACGGACTCAGGAGTGGTGGAAATTGTCTGGTGATTCGCCTCCGCGGCTCAGTGCCATTCCTTTCTGTCTAGCACAATGCATAGGTTTTTTGTTGGTTGGCTGGTGTTTTTGGTGCGGGCCGCGAAGCAAGCGGTGAGGTTCATCGGGCCGTTTCACCGGAATTCCGTCCCGCAGGCCGGAGTGGGAGGAATCATCATGCGATGGCCGTTTTTTCCGGGGAAAAAGGAATCGACCTTTCGGCGTGTCGTTTCAGAATCCGGCCATGCCCGGTCGCGAAGATCTCAAGAACCTGTCCCTGCTCGGAAAATCCGAGAACCGCCTGCCTGCCAGCCCTGACGAGGCGGAACTCGATGTTTTCCCGAATTTGCGCCCCGGCCGCCGGTATTGGATCACCCTGAACTGCCCGGAATTTTCCTCACTCTGCCCCGTGACCGGCCAGCCCGACAGCGCGAAGATCGTGATCCGCTACGTCCCCGGCGACGTCTGCGTGGAGACGAAGAGCCTGAAATTCTACCTCGCCTCGTTCCGCAACCAGCCCGCGTTCAACGAGGAAATCGTCAACCGCGTCCTCGACGACCTCGTGGCGATCATGAAACCGCAGGAAATCATCGTCCGTGGCGAGTTCGCCCCGCGCGGCGGGATCCAGCTGACGACGGAAGCGACTTACCCGGACACTCCGAGATGAAAGTCTGCGTGTTGCTGAGCGGCGGGATGGATTCGGTCGCCGCGTTTTACGAGGTGCTCGGCACGCACGAGGTGGCCGCTTGCTTGTCCTTCGACTACGGCGCGAAGCACAACGCGCGCGAGATTCCGTTTGCGAAACTCCACGCTGATAGGGCCGGCGTTCTCCATCAGGTGATCCCGCTCGATTTCATGAACCGCCTGTTCAAATCCGACCTTCTCCAATCCGGCGGCGACATCCCGGAGGGCCATTACGCGGAAGAGTCGATGAAGCAAACCGTCGTCCCGTTCCGCAACGGCATCATGCTCGCCATCGCCACCGGCTACGCGGAAAGCATCGGCGCCGGGGGCTTGGTGATCGCCGCGCACTCGGGCGACCATGCGATCTATCCGGACTGTCGCGAGCCGTTCATGCAGGCGATGGCGACCGCGATGGGCGAGGGGACTTACGCGAAAATCCAGCTGCTGCGGCCGTTCATCGCCATGGACAAGACGGCGATCGCGCGGCGAGGCGTGGAGCTCGGCATCGATTTCTCCGAGACTTGGTCGTGCTACAAAGGCGGGGAAGTCCACTGCGGCGTCTGCGGGACTTGCGTCGAGCGGCGCGAGGCGTTTATTCTAGCCGGCCTGCCGGATCACACGCGCTACGAGCGGACTCCAGCGCTGCCCGATCTTCCTTACCGCGAATGAACGCCAATTCACGCTAATGAAGAAATTTCGCCATAGTTTCGATTCATCACCATTTTCCAATTCGCGTTCATTCGTGACCATTCGCGGTTAAAATCTTCTCTTTCATGTATAGAATCTGCAAATCCCTCGAAGTGGAGAACGGCCACATGCTCACCAAGCACCCGGACAAGTGCCGGTTCCCGCATGGCCACACCCGCAAGGTCGAGTTCGTGATCGAGTCCGACGAGCTCGATGGCCACGAGATGGTTTGCGATTTCAAAATCATCAAGGACGCCGTCGGCGAGTGGCTCGACAGCTTCGACCACGCGATGTGCATGAACACGGCGGATCCGGCCTACGCGGACTTCAAGGCCCGCTACGGCGAGCGGGTGATCGGTTTTGAAAACCAGGACCCGACGACCGAGCTGATGGCGCGCACGATTTTCGACCACACGGAAAATGCCCTTGCGGCGTATGCCGCGCGCACCGATACCCGCTATCCGCTCCAGCCCGGCGTCCGGCTTGTCCGCGT
>JBFZFJ010000188.1:0-5528 GCA_041306405.1 Verrucomicrobiales bacterium
GTGATCGACCGCGCCGGATTTCTCCAGGCAGCCGCCGATGACAAACAACGCGGCGATGGTGAGCGGTGCCTCGTTTCGGAAAACATCGGTCATTTTCCCGGGATCGACCAAGCCGAGCGCCACCACCAGGCAGAGCACCGAAAGCGCGATGACATCCGGCGCCGCCCATTCGCGGATGAAGGCGATGAGGGTGATCACGATAACCGCCAAGGTCAGGCCGATCTGAAGAGTCATGAAATAAACATCCCCACACGGGGCGCGGCGACCCTTGAATGGCCCGGCGCGGTTTGGCAAGGTCAGGATAACGGAAAATGGCCGGCACGTGACGCTGTCGGGGCGATCACTTGCCGTGCCGCGGGACACTGCGGCCGGTGCGGCGGGATTCGTCGAGCAACGCCTTGAGGGCGGCGGCTCGTTCAGGCGTTTTTGCGACGAGATTGGTGGTTTCGCCGGGGGCCTCGTCGAGATTGTAGAGCTGGCCTGGCGCGCCGGGTGCCTGGTCGGGGATCTCGAACGCGCGCAGGGCGGGGTAGGTTTTGAAGGAGTTTCCGCCCGAGCCTTTGTGATCGAGGTGTTTCCACGGGCCCTGGCGGATCGCGAGGCTGAGATTCCACGTTTGGTGCAGGGTATAGGGGCGTGTCGGTTTGTCTTGTCCCAACAGCAGCGGGCGAAAGCTGGCGCTGTCCTCGCCGGCGTTCTCCGGCAGATCGGTGCCGGTGATTTCCGCGGCGGTGGCCAGAATGTCGGTGAGGCAAACGGTGCGGGAGGAGACGCTGGCGGCGGGGGTGCGGCCCGGCCAGCGGGCGATGAGCGGGATGCGGTGGCCGCCTTCCCAGTTGTCGCGCTTCATGCCGCGCCATGGCCGGGCTCCGTCGTGTTGGTGTTGGCCGCGCATGGCGAGCACGGTGCCCACCTCCGGGCCGTTGTCGCTGGTCACGAGCACGAGCGTGTTGTCCGCCATGCCGAGGCGGTCGAGGGTGTCGAGCAGGGAGCCGACCGTCGCATCGAACTGATGGATGAAGTCGCCATGCGGACCGGCTTTGGATTTGCCGCGGTAAGCGCGTCCCGGAAACGATGGCAAGTGGACGGCCTGGGCGGAATGGAGCAGGAAAAACGGCTGGCCCGCGCGCTTGGCGGCGTGTTCCTCCAGATAGGCGATGCTGCGCTTGAGAAAGACCTCATCCACTTCCTGCATGTCGAAATCCGGCGCGATGAGTCCCTCGCGGCAGTCGAAGGCCCACGGATGATCCGGCAGCGTTTCGCGGTCTAATGATTTAACAGGCGGCACCGGCACGCGGTCGCCCTCGATCCATGCGTAGAGCCAGTCGGTGGTGGGACAGCAGGCGGTGCCGAAAAACCGGTCGAATCCGCGTGCCAGCGGGCCGTCGGGGATCGGGCGGGAGAAATCCGCCTGCCTGACGGCGTCCATGCCATGGCCACGCACGGGTTTGCCCTCGTGATCGAGAAAGGTCAGGCCGATGTGCCATTTGCCGAAGAGCGCGGTGTGGTATCCTTGCCCGCGCAGCAGGCCGGGCAGGGTGAGGCGGTCTTTCTCGATCAGGCAGGGGCCTTCCACCCCGGTGAACACGCTGCCGGTGTAGGGAATGCGGAAGGCCATGCGCCCGGTGAGCAGGCTGTAGCGCGAGGGCGTGCAAACGGTGGCCGGACTGTGGGCGTCGGTGAAACGCATGCCCTCGGCCGCCAGCCGGTCCAGCCGCGGAGTCGGGACCTTCGCCTCGGGATTGTAACAGCCGACGTCGCCATAGCCGAGGTCATCGGCGAGCACGATGAGGATGTTGGGTTTCGCGGGGATGCTCTCCGCCGCGGTCGCCGCGAGAGCCGTCATGGCAAGGCACACGGCCGGGATGCTCACGGTGCACCGCATGCTGGTGGATAGCGGGATTCTAGCGATTTGATGGATTCTCATGAATTCGTGGGAAAAGCGGCTTGGTGTCATGCATCGTGTTGAAAATAACCATCGCGGTTCTTGTCCAAGACAATCATCCCGAGCTGCCAGAGCAAGCTTGCGTGTGGAAGGAATGAAGAACGGGGTTTGTGCAAACGGCCGGCAGCGGCAATGCTCGGGCATGCCGCGCCCCCGCATCTCGACGAATCTCGCCATCTCGGCGGACGGGAAGATTTCCTCATCGCCGGCCCGGCCGTCGGGCTGGACCTCGCGCGACGACCACGCCCGGCTGCTGGAATTGCGGGGAAATGCCGACGCGATCCTGGTCGGGCGCGGCACGCTGGAGGCAGACCGGATGACGCTGACGGTGCCCGGAAAAGCGGTGCAACCGCTGCGCTGCGTCGTTTCGCGGTCGGGCAAGCTCGATCCGGCGCACCCGGTTTTCAGCAAACCCGGGGGCGAGATCCACCTGCTCGTCACCGGCGATTTCGCGGGTGATGTGGAATTAAATGTCACGGTCCACCGCCAAACGCTCGCGGGATTTCTCGAAACGCTGGCGACCGAGCACCACGTCCGCCATCTCCACTGCGAGGGCGGCGGCGAGCTGGTCCGGGCACTGGCGGAGCTGGACGTGATCGATGAATTCCACCTCACGCTCGCCGGACACACGCTGTTCGGCGGCTTCGCGGCCAGCACGGCGACCGGGATTCCCGCGGAGTTTCTGCCGAAATCGGTCGGTTTTGAAATCAGCCGCTTCGACCCGCGACCGGCGACCGGGGAGTGCTTTCTCAGCTACACGCGCGGTTGATCCGCCTCAATGCGCCGGCTTATCCGCGTGTTCCGCAGGTGTCGCGTGTTCGTCATGCGCAGCGGCGTGATTTTCATTGAGCTGCTTGGTGCCTTGGGGGCCCTCGAATTCATGGCGCTCGCAGGAAACGGCAAACAAGGAAACGGTCACAAGCAGGATCGAGAATGATTTCATCGCGCCGCTTCAATAGCCAGTCGCCGCCGAAACGCAACCCCCAAGGCGGTGGAAATTCACGACCGCGCCAGCCAGCCCGCCACCGCGCGGGCGGCGCGTTGGTGAGCGCCTTTTCCACCGAGCTTGGCCGACGTTTCCGCGAGCCGCGCCTGCAAGGCTTCGCGCTTGGCCGGGGAGTTCAGAAATTCTTTCAACGAGCGCGCCACCGCCACCGGCTCCGCCCGCGCCTGGATCAATTCCTCGACCACGCCTTCCCCGGCGAGAATGTTGACCAGACCGATGTGCTCGATTTTCACCAGCACCCTCGCCAGCAAATAGGTGAGGGGAGCGACCCGATAGACGAGGCAATACGGCAGCCCGTAATACGCGGCCTCCAGCGTCGCGGTGCCGCTGGCGATCACCGCGCAGCAGGCCCGCTGCATCAGCGAGTGGCTGCCGCCGGCGGTGACGGTGATCAGATCCGCCGCCCCTGCCTCCGCCATCAGGCCGCGGATCTGCTCGGCCAGCTTCGCGGACGCTGCGGGGACTTCGAATTTCAAAGCGGCGTCGGAGGATTTCAGCAGCTTCGCAGTGCTGATCATCATCGGGAACAAGCGCGCGACTTCCCGTTCCCGGCTGCCGGGAAACAGGCCGACGAGCCGCTCGTCGCGTTGCGCGCTCGGAAGGCGTTTTTCCTCCAGCTCGTCCACCAGCGGATTGCCGACGAAGGTCGATTTCAGGCCGGCGTTTTGGAAAATCGGCGGCTCGAAGGGAAACAGGCAGAGCACTTCATCCAGCACCCGCGCCATCACCGGAATCCGGCGCTTGTTCCAGGCCCACACTTTCGGGCTGATGTAATAAATGATCCGGGTCTGCGGGCACTCGCGTTTCACGGCCTCGGCAAAGCGAAGATTGAAGCCCGGATAATCGATCAGCAGGAGCAGGTCCGGCTGGAATTTTTTCAACTCCGCCAGCATTTCGGCGAACCGTTGTTTGAACCAGCCGTAGCGTTTCAAAACCTCCCAGACGCCCATCACCGCGGCGTCCTCGATCCAGTCCCGCAAGCCCGGCCCGGCGATCTCCGCCATTTCGGGGCCGCCCGCGCCGTGGATTTCCAAGTCCGGCACCATTTCCACCAGGGAACGCAGCAATCCCGCCCCGTGCGCATCCCCGCTCAGCTCCCCCGCGACCACGTAAACCCGTTTCGACATGCGGCGGCAGGCTAGGCAAGCCGCCCGGTTCTGGCCATTAAAAACCCACCCGCCGCCCCGGACTCGCCCCCAATTCGCGGAAATCGGCAAACTTCCCGAGTTCCGCATTGATTTCGACGCCACTGCCGCTTTGATCGGCCCCCGCAGCTTTGCGCATCCCCATCATGTCCGCCGATCTCACCGAATCTCCCGTCCCGCTTGCTGAAATTTCACAAGGCCCCAACGCTTTCGAAGCGTTCCTCGACCGCAATCAGAAAGGCATCGTCGTTTTTGCCATCCTTCTCGCCATCGGAGCCGTGGCGCTGGTGATCTACCGCGGCGTGGAAACCAGCCGCCAGCAAACCGCCGGTGCCGCACTCACCAAGGCCGAAGACCTCGCCGCGCTCCAAGCCGTCGTCGCCGAACATGCCGGCACCACCGCCGCCGGCAGCGCGATGGTCCTCCTCGCCAACAGCCAATGGACCGCAGGCAAGCAGGACGACGCAGTCGCCACCCTGCGTAAATTCATCGCCGACTCGCCCGAGCATCCGGCGATTCCGACCGCCAAAGCCAATCTCGCTTCCAAGTTGATGGCCCAAGGCAAATCCGGCGACGCCGCGAAAATCTTGGAAGAACTCGCCGCCGATCCGGCCGCCAGCTTCATCGCTCCCTTCGCCCTCATTTCCCTCGGCGACATTGCCAAGAACGCCGGCGACCTCGAAAAAGCCGAAGCCTCCTACACCAAGGCGAAAAATGCCGACACCAGCTTCGCCGACACCGCCAACCGCCGCCTGGCCATCTTGAAGACCAAGCCTCCGGTTGAAATCGAGCCGCCGCCGGCACCACCCGCTGCGGCCGCACCAGCGGATCCGTCGGCTGCAATCAAAGCCGCTCTGCCACCCGGAGTGACCATCACGCCTTCCGCTCCGAAAGCAGAAATTCCGGTTGCGCCCGAGCCGTAAACCTTGCATCAGTTTGACATCATCATAACTCCAACCATAGTTTCCTCCCGTGTTTAAAAAAGTAATCGGCCAAGACAACAGCGAATCCCAGCGGTCCGCTCCACCCCTTCCGGAAATCCGCCACCCGGAGCCAGTTTCACCCGCCTACGGCTCGCCCGTAGTCCCGGCAGCCCGGCCCGCGCCCGCCGCCACCCGCAATTTCCTCTCCACCGACGTGGAAATCAAAGGCACCGTCAAGTTCACCAACGACCTCGTCGTTGACGGCAAAATCGAAGGCGAAATCTCCTCCGACGGCAATCTCACCGTCGGCGAAAACGCCCGCATCAAGGCGGAGATCAAAACCGCGACCGTCGTCGTTTACGGCAAGGTTCACGGCAACATCACCGCCGCCGACCGTGTCGAACTCAAGGCCAGCGCCGAAGTCATCGGCGATATCAAGGCCAAGTCCCTCGCCATCGAGGCCGGCGCCATTTTCGTCGGGAAATCCACCGTCGGCACCCCCGCCCAGG
>JBFZFJ010000189.1:0-4492 GCA_041306405.1 Verrucomicrobiales bacterium
GCGCTGGCCAAGGCCATTGAGGGTGTTAGAAAATCACCGGTCAAAATCGACCTTCAGGGGCTGCCTCAACTGGGCACGGTGACGAATGCGGTTTTCACCGATCCCAAGGTGATGAGCCTGATGCTGGATGTGGCCGACGGCCTGCGGTTTGCCTGCGACCCGGCCTCGGGACCGGTCGCTGCCCTGTTGCTGGCCCACGTCACTGAGAATCCGGACCCCGTGGTCTTGCACCGCGTCGGCGCGTTCCTGTGGAGCTGTGGCACGAGCGAACACTATGGCAGGGCGCTGGCCCCGACACTGCTGCTGGCGCAGTCGCTGCTGGAGGCGCAGCCGGCCACCGCCGCCGCACTGGCGCGGACTGGCCTGGCGGTCGTTAACGAGCCGATGGGAGAACACCCGCGCGGCTGGGCCCAAGGCGGCGGGTGGGCGGCGCTGAGGACGCTGACCAACAAATCGGCGATGAAGATGGGCCTCGCGGCCATCCCGGTGGCCGCCGAGCACCCGGCCTACCCGGTCTATCAATCGCAGGCCGAGTGGCTGGCCGGCAACGAAGAGAGTGCCTGGAAACTGTTGGACGCGAAGTGGAAGGTTTTCCTGCCGATGCACCGCGATCTCGAGATCGCCTACCAAATGTGGGCGCTCGAAATGGCCATCCGGAACCGCGACGAGGCGCGTCAGGAGGCGCTCGTCAAGCCGCTGCTCGCCTGGATCGTCGAAGCCAACTGCGCGCTCACGCCGACCGAGCGCGCGCGCATCGAGATCGCCTATGGCGACATCGCTCTTCAGCGCAACCAGTTGCCCCAGGCCCGCGAACTCTTCCTGCGCATCCAGCAAAACAAAGCCTATGCGGAGTTGCCCGTGCGCCACGAAGCGGCCTTGCACCGCGTCCGCGCCGAGCGCATCGCCAAGGACTTCGAGGCCGCGCTCAAGTCGCTGGCCGATCTCGAGTTGGAACGCGAGCCCGCCATCTGGGCCGCCACCCGCTACGCCCGCTCGGAAGTGCACTTCGACATGGAGGAATTCGATGACGCGGCGGATGATATCGAGTCGATCCTCGTCCGCGATCCCGACCACGCGGATGCCAAGATCCTGTTAGGCAAGGTGCAGCTCAAGCGCAAGAAATTGATGGAGGCCACCGAGGTCGAACTCGGCGCCGCCAACAGCCGCCAGTGGCTGGTGCCCGGCCAAAGGCTCAAGGTGACCCTCAGCGATCCCACCCTCGCGGTGTCCGGTGCCGGCACCACCATCGAAGTGGTGGTGCGGGCGAAATCCGGCGATGAGGAAACCTTTTTCCTGCGCCAGTTCGGCGATCAGAAAACCAAGTTCCGCGGCGAGGTGGTCACGGCGCTCGGTGCGCCCGCGCCCGGCGACGGCACCCTGCAGGTGATCGGCGACGACGAGGTGTCCTACGCCTACTCCGAGCGTTTCCGCAAACAGATGAACAATCTCGACGAGATGCGCGGCGGGGCGATCCGCATCGCCTCGGACGCCACCTTGATGGCATCCTCCCGCAAACTCCTCAGCGAGATCGAGCAGCGCACTGCCGACATGGAAGCGGTGATGGCCGAACTCAAGGGAGTCGGAAAAAGCAGTCTCGCTGATGCGGTCCGCGCCAAACTGGCCGCCCGCTCGCTCGATGCCTCGGCCCGCGCCGCCAACAAGGAGGAGGATCCGACGAAAATCGACGAACGTTTCATCTCCAATGTCACCAAGCCCGGCAACCCGGTGCATGTGCGCGTCGTCGATTTTGACCGCAGCCGCACCGCCGGGATCGACGAGTTGATGGTCAACCTCAGCAGCGCCAGCGGCGACACGGTTTCGCAGGTCACGCTGCGCGAGACCGGCCCCTACACCGGCTGGTTCGAGGGCAGCGTCCCGACCGCCGCCGCCCAAGCCCTCGCCTTTGCCAATAACTCCGAACCCGGCCGCAACCCGAACATGGTCATCAGCGCGACTGATACCTACCCGGCCTGGCAGCCAGTCACCAAGGCCGGCGTGAGCCCCGAGTTCACTGTGGACCTCAACGACAATGTCGCGCTCGGCGAATTGACAATCACCGCCAGGGAGCCCGGCGCCAAGCTCAAGAAGTTCTTCATCCAGACCGGCATGAGCGCCGCCGACATGACCACCGTGGCGGCCTATCCAAAGAATCTAATCAGTATCCGGAATCCTTGGGGTCCGTCGGTCACGATCATGAACGACACCGACCCCCATCATGTCACCAACGAACGATCCGTATATGACTTGCGGGAGATTGAGGAGCACCTCGATCGCGGCTGGATGTCCCAGGCTTTCGCGGCGGGCGTCGCGGAGAATGTGGCGGGTCCGTCGGAGGCGATGACCGACTCGATTCCGGCCAAGGTCAAGTGGTTGCGCCAGAATTATCATCCCAATGCGCATGTCATCTACCGCTTCCGGGGCTACTTCCACGAGGCGGCCGAAGTCACGCGCCGTTTCAAGGTGGAGCTGGGCCCATACCAGGTGCCCGCCAACACCGACCCGAGTGTGGCCAATCCCCCACAATTCCTGCTGGCGGTGGATGGCCAGCCGATCACGAGCAAGGAAAAGCCGGATCAACTCGAGGGCGAGATCGCCTTGCGGCCAGGCCTGCATCGCTTCGAAATCTGGGCGACCGGGTGGGATTGCACGATCGGCTTCGGCCGCACGGTCAAGCTGCTTGCCAACTTCGGCGAGGCCGGCCAGATGGCCGATTGCCCGGACAAGTTTTTTGATCCCGCCGCTTTCCCGCCGAGCTTGTTAGAACACCGCAACGGGGCGGCGCAGCTTTCCGCCGGTGAAGACGGCACCTCTTTCACCGCGACCTTCGCCAAGGACTCCCGCACCCGGCTGATCCGCCTTGTTTTCTCCGGCCAGGAAGGCCCGGTGCCGGTGCTCAACAAGCTCGCCCTGACCACGCCCGACAACAAAAAGATCCTGCCGGTGGCCGAGGACTTTGCCACACTCAACAAGAACGACAAACTCGAAATCATCTCCGGCGACAAGATCACGGTGCGCTATGTGGACGACCGCCCGGTCACCGCGAAAAAGGACAAGCACGAGCGCTTCCTCGATGTGGCCTTTACCGACGGCAGGGTCGAATTCGCCGACATCGAACCGCGCTTTGATCCGGAATCCGGCGAGGATCGGCCGTATCGTGAAATGCTGCTGCGTTTCCACCACGATGCGCCACTGCCGATGGTCGTTTACGATGCCGACATGGACAGCACGGTGAAGCCAGACAAGGTAAAGGTCACGCTGGCCAGCGAGGCGGGCCGCAGCCGCGAGTTCGAGGCGGTGGAAACCGGCGACTCGACCGGGGTTTTCAAAGTCATGGTCACCCCGGTGGCAGGCAAGGCCACGGGTGACAAGCAGTTTCAAGTGGCTGCGGGTGGCACCCTCACCGCACGCTACCGCGATGCCGAAAACAACCGCCCGGGCGTGCCCTATGAGCGCGTGGCGACCATCACCCACGCCGCCTACGCCCCGCCGGTGATCCGCCTCGCCCATGCCCGGGTGAGCGCGATCGACCCGAAGAACGCGCCGCCGCCGCAAACGCTCGCCAAGGGCTTTGAACGCCCGGATCCTGAGACACATGCGCACGCCGCGGCCATCCCCGAAGTGGTGACTCCCCGCTGGCAGATCGACTACAGCTTGCTCGACAGCAAGTCCGCGCCGGAGGGTGGCTTCGCCACGGTCCATGGCCACCCGATGTTCCTTGAGGTGGTCGCGCCGCACCTCGCCATCAGTATGAATTCCTCCGTCACCGTGTTCGCCCAGACCGAAAGCGGTCGCCGCCTGAAGGCCCCGGCTGCCGGTGTTGGCTTCGATCTCAATGTGCCCGGCACGTTGGAGCTGGGCGCGGCATTGGCTCGCGCCTACCAGCCCGGCGGAGGGGGCATTGCCAGTTACACCAGCGGCATGGTTTTGCCGAGCAAGGAAACGCCGCCCGATGACCGCTTCCGGCTCAACATCCCGCTGATCGCCGGGGTGATCCCGCCGATGGGCGTGATCAGCGCCGAGGAACGCAATGAAATGAGGAAGAGTCTCACTGATGTACTCCGCGGCGCCCGCACGGATGCCCTCGTCGTGAGCCCGGGCGACACCGTCCATTTAGGCTTCCGTTTCCGCGATGCCGCCGGTGCCGAGCAATGGTCCACCGCCTCCGCCAAGGTGATCACGCAGCCGGTCTTCGACATCATGACGGAAGATTTCCGCTCGCAAATCACCAGCGCCTATGTCGGCGAAACCCTCAACCTGCGGGTGGTGGACCTCGGCGGGGACACCAGCGACACGAGCGACACAGTAAGCGTTTTGGTGCAGGCGAAGTCCGGCGCGAAAGCGCGCGCCGATCTGCGCGAAACCGGCCCCCACACCGGCATCTTCAAGGGCCGCTGCACGCTCGCCTACGCCACCCCGGCCGCGCCCGCCAAGCCCGCGCCTGTCGCGCCGGATTCACCCGATGGCACCCGCGCGACGGACGCCGAAGAGGAGG
>JBFZFJ010000190.1:0-14042 GCA_041306405.1 Verrucomicrobiales bacterium
GCCAAACTCACCGACCGGGCATCCGCCGCACTCGTCAAGGATCTCAAGCAGCGCGGCATGCTCGAAGACACGCTCGTCATCTGGGGCGGCGAGTTCGGCCGCACCCCGATGGGCCAGGGCAATGGACGCGACCGCCACATCACCGCCTTCAGCATCTGGATGGCCGGCGCGGGCATCAAACCCGGCATCACCCACGGCGTCACCGATGAAATGGGCTACGCCGCCGTGCAGGACGTCGTCCAGGTGAGCGACCACCACCAAGGTTCCCGAGGGCGAGGCCGGCCGCATCGCCGGTGACGAGGTGAAATACAATTCCGCCGCGGCCGCCATCATGAAGAAGCATGACATTCCGGTGGAAGACCTTTATTCCGTCAGCGCCGCCCTCGGTGCCGATGGTTTTTCAAAGCCAGGCGACGTGCCCTGTTCGGGAAAAGGCAACGGCCAGCTGGCCAAACAAGTGGTGGCAGCGATCAAGTCCCATGGCTTGTCAAGGGTGTCCGCACCGGTTGACAAGTGACGCGCCGTCCAGGTTGGCTCCAATAGGAAGCGAGGCTCATTTCCCTTCCTTCTTCAATCCATAAACCTTCTCGGCGTTGCCGCGGTAGATCTTGTGGCGCACCTCGGCGGGTAGATCGAGTTCCTCCAAGAAGGTGTAGTGCTGGTTCATTTGTTTCGTCTGGCTGCCGAAGGACCACCAGCCCTCGTCGGTGGCCCACAGGATTTTTTCCTGATTGCGGATCAGGAACTCGCGGGCGTATTTGCGGTCGCGGTTGAGCACTTGGACCACCACGGTTCCGGACATGTCAGCATAGAGATTCGGGTGCTCCTGGAGCTGGCGGTCGCAAGCGCCGTTTTGCGACTGCCGCCACCAGTAAGCGTGGGCGACGACCTTGCATTTGGGAAACATCTTGAGCACCCGGTCCACCCGCTCCATGCCGGGTTCGACCATGTTCTTGTTCTGGTCGATGTGAAACATGACCGGCAGGCCGACCTTCTCACAGGCCTCGTAAAGCATGAGGTTCTTGGGATCGTCGAACATGAGTCCGACTCCGTAGTGTTCGCCGAAGCCGACCGCGCCATCGGCGATCTCGCGTTTGAGGAGGGTGACGGCCTGAGCGACTGTCTCCACCTCGCCGGGATCGATGATGGTCATGCGGTCGATTTTACCTTTGTAGGGTAGGAAGTTTTCGAGCAACTGCTTGCGTTCCTCCTCGGTCCATGCGCGCGAACCCTTGTGGTTGAGCGGGCTGACGATGCAGCGTTCGACATTGCGTTCCTCCATCCATTTGGCCACCGCGCGGAGGCCGAGCGGCGTGACGGACATGGCGTGGACATGGGGATCGATCAACTTGATATCGGAGGGCGGCTTCGGCGCGCAGGTTGCCGATGAGGGTTTGGAGTTTGTCCGGTAACCATCCGCAGCGGCCTTATCGCTTTCGCCCTGATGCCATAGCACGCCCTTGAGGGTGCCTTGGCGCATGGCCGCCTTGGCACGTTTGCGCGCGGCCCAATAAAACTCGGACTTGCCGAGCCAGTCGTCGATCTTCGTGTCGCGGCGTGCGTTGACGACAAGTCCGATAGAAACATTCTTATCCTGCTCGACCATTTTCCGGGCGAAGGCGTATCCGGGGCCGAGCCTCTGGAGGGCGGCGTCCTGGCTGATCGAGGAATGCCGGTTGAGCGGGTTGCGGGCGGGTTCCCACTCGTTTTTTTCGTTAAGCAGGTAGCAGTGGTCGATGAGGCCAATCGCGCCGTTTCCGCTTCCAAAGCCGCACAGGGGGAGGGGTCTCATTCGCGAACCGGCCGCCGCGGCGCCGGTGTGCAAATAAGTTCGCGGCTCGTCACCCGTCTCGCTACCCTTTGAGAATGAAGCCGCTGTTTGAAGAACTCGATTTCCGCCCGACGCCGATTGGCGATCTGATCCTGCGCCGCCGCAGGATGGCGATGCTGGATGACTTGATCGTTTACGAAGTCCTGCTGGGAAACGGTTATCTCATGTCGAGTCTGTTCCATGACGTGGAGGAGGCGCTGGCGGATCTCGGGCTGGCGGCGGTGGAGGGCGAGGCGCTGGACGTCGTCGTCGGCGGGCTGGGGCTCGGCTACACCGCGGTCGCCGCGCTGCGGGACCCGCGGGTGGCTGATTTGTTAGTGGTGGATGTGATGCGGCCGGTCATCGAGTGGCATGAAAAAGGGATGGTCCCGCTGGGCGAAACGCTGACGGGCGATCCGCGCTGCCGCCTGATCGAAGGGGATTTCTTCGCGCTCGCCGGCAGACCTGAGATAGGATTCGATCCCGGGCAGCCGGGGCGGAAATTTCATGCGGTGCTGTTGGACATCGACCACTCGCCGCAGAATCTTCTGGATGAAAAAAACGCCACGTTTTACAGCGCGGATGGCCTGCGCCGTCTCGCCGCGCAGTTGCTGCCGGGCGGGGTGTTCGCGCTTTGGTCGGATGATCCGCCGGATGAGAATTTCCTCAAGCACCTCGCGGAAGTGTTCGAGTCGCCGCAGGCGCACGTGGTGAAATTCCCCAATCCCTTGCTGGAACGCGACTCCGCCAGCACCGTGTATGTCGCCCGCAAGCGTCCCGCGACAACCGACTGAGGAATGAAAGCCACCCGGCTGGGAGGATTTCCGATGACGGGTTATTGAAGCGGCTCGGCGCGATCCATTCCGAGGCTGCGGTGGCGAAGGAGTTGGCAGGGGCGCGGGAGGCTGGAAGTGGGAGCCAGGTGGCCGGGATCTGCATGAGCCACCAGCAGGGAGCGGGTTTCGAGGCGGATCGGTGTCCTTTTCAATGAGGCAACACGCCTTACGGAAATGGAACGGGAACTTTCTTGCGACACGGGGAATTTCATGCCAGCGTGGAATCTTGGCATTGCGGCCATCGCCCCGCTCACCCGTCATCCATTTTGGCCCGGCATTTGCTTGGAAGATACGCCATCAGCCCGCAAGCCCTTTAAACTCACGAACCCATGCCAGACGCCTGCCTCTATTTCCAAGTGCATCAACCGAACCGGCTGCTTTCCCGCGATCTCTTCCGGACCGGCGAAAACACGGTCTATGAGGACGATGCGATGAACGCCGAGATCCTCAACAAGGTCGCCGAAAAATGCTACCTGCCGGCCAACCGCATGTTCAAGCGGATGGTCGAGGAAAACGAAGGCCGCTTCCGGATGGCGCTCTCCATCAGCGGCACCGTCATCGAGCAAATGGAGCGCCACCGCCCGGACGTGCTGGAGTCGTTCCGGGAACTCGTGGCCACCGGCGGCGTCGAGCTGCTGGCCGAGACCTACTATCACTCGCTCGCCTTCGTCCACTCGAACAAGGAATTCGACCGCCAGGTGGAACTCCATTTGCAGAAGCTTGAAAAAATCTTCCACATCCGGCCGCGCGTGTTCCGCAACACCGAGCTGATTTACAACGACGCGATCGCCGCCAAGGCCGAGACCATGGGCTTCGAGGGCATCATCGCCGAGAGCATCGAGAAAAACCTCAACGGCCATTCGTCCAACTACCTCTACCGCGCGCCGACCACTGCGCGGATCAAGACGTTGCTCAGGAACGCGCCGCTGTCCGACGACCTCCGGTTCCGCTTTTCCGATCCGTCCTGGAGCGGCTATCCGCTGACGCCGGAGAAATTCGCGAGCTGGCTGGCCGAGTGCGAGGGCGATGTGGTGAACCTCTTCATGGCCTACGAAACGATCGGCGAGCACCAGTCGGAAGAGACCGGGATTTTCGATTTCTGGGAGGCCATGCCCGAAGCGATCAACGAGGCCGGCTTGCAATGGGTCACGCCTTCCGACGCGGTGGGACTCTATCGGGCCTCGCGGGAATACAGCAGCGGCTTCCTCAGTTCCTGGTCCGATACCGAGCGCGACCTCTCCGCCTGGATGGGCAACGACATGCAGCAGGAAGCCATCACCCAGGTGAACCGCCTGGAGCAGGAAATCCTCGCCGTCAACGACCCGGAACTCACCGACACCTGGGCGAAAATGCAGACGTCGGACCACTTCTACTGGATGTCCACCAAGGGCGGCACCGATGGCAGCGTGCACAAGTATTTCACGCCCTATCCGAGCCTCCATGACGCCTATGTTTATTTCATGAACGTGCTCGACGACCTGCAGGTCCGCGTCCGCAGCGCCCGGGAAATGAAAGAGCTCGCCTGAGGTTATTTCGCCAGGCGCAGCGCCATTCGCGGAAATAACAGCAAGTGAAGCGGCAGGATGGAATACCAGTAAAGCCGTCCCAGCAGTCCGCGTGGACGGAAGGTCGCCGTCTGGCGGAGTTCGCCGCGGGTGATTTCAAAATCCAGCCAAGCCTCGCCGGGAAGTTTCATTTCGGCGTAAAGGATAAGCCGGGCGGAGTGCGGGTCGCTGGCGCGGTCGGCCATGATCACGCGCCAGAAGTCCAGCGCGTCTCCGGCGCGCAGCTCGCTGGGATGGCGCCGGCCGCGGCGCAGCCCGGTGCCGCCGGCGATCCGGTCCAGCCAGCCGCGGACGCGCCACGCCCAGTTCATCGACGGCCAGCCGAAAGAGCCACCTAACGACCAGACGCGGTCGATTACCTTTTCCCGGTCCGCTCCGAGCGGAACGCATTGCCGGTCGCGCAGCACGCCGTGCTCGGGAACGCGGATGGACCGCAGGAAGTCCGGATCGAGCTGGCCGGATGCGAGCGAGTCGATCCATGACGAAGGCACGCGGTTCTGGGCGATGGTGGTGAAGGCCAGCCGGATCGCTTCTTGATAGGAAATCAGTTCCTGCGGGATGAGTTTTTCAATCCGCTGGTCGCGGCAAACCGTCTCGTTGCGCAGCGACTCGATCAGCGACTTCGCGAGCGGCAGGGTGGCGGCGGTGACGAAGCGCAGCCAGCGTGCTGACAGGCCGGGCGACAGCAGCGGGAGGGAAATGAACCAGCGTCGCAGCCCGCGGGTTTCGGCGTATTGGCGGAGCAGGTCGCGGTAGGTGAGGATCTCCGGGCCGCCGATGTCGAGCTCCTGGCCGATGGTTTCCGGGGTGTCGAGGCAACCGGTGAGATAGCTGATCACGTTGCGGATCGCGATCGGCTGGCAGCGCGTGGCGGTCCAGCGCGGAGTGATCATGAACGGCAGTTTTTCTACCAGATCGCGGATGATTTCAAACGACGCCGAGCCCGATCCGACGATGATCGAGGCGCGCAGGGTGGTCACCGGGATCGTGCCGGAGCGGAGGATCGTGTTGACGTTCTCGCGCGACTGGAGGTGGTGCGACAGCGGACCGGCGGGCACCAGGCCGCCCAGATAGATGACGCGGCGGCAGGCGGCGGATTCCAGCCAGCCGGCGGAATTGCGGGCGCATGCGGCCTCGCGCTCCTCGAATCCCCGGCCCGCGCCCATCGAATGGAGCAGGTAATACGCGGCATCGATTTCCCGCGGCGGAGCGGGCAGGTTGGCGGGATCGAGCATGTCGCCCTCGATCAGCGAGAGCCGGCCGTCGTCGAGAAACGGCTGGAACTGCGCGCAGGGGAAGCGGCCCCGGTCGCGCACCAGCGCGACGACCCGGTGGTCCGCTTCCAACAAAGCCGGAAGCAGCCGGAGTCCGATGTAGCCGTTGGCGCCTGTGAGAAGAATGTTCAAGCGGGCAGAATAGCGCGTGATTTCATCGGTTCAAGCGGCTTCCGCGATGGCGAGCACTTCCGCGAACGGCAAATCGGCCAGCAGGGCGAAGGCGTTGTTGCGCGTGAGCCGGGCGCGGGTGGCGGCGGGGCTGGCCATGCCGCAGAGGAACTTGGCGAGCTGGCGCGGGGTGTTGAGCGCGGCGTGTTTCTCGTCGACGAGCCTCCTAACCGAGGCGATTTCCTCGTCGGTGACGCGGCGGAACTTGGGACGTTTGATGGTCTTGGCGGGGACGCCGCGGCAGCGGTCGCAGTGGCCGCAGGGCTCCTTCAAGGTCTCGCCGAAGTGCTTGGTGAGGTAGCCGGTGAGGCAGCCGCGGTGGGCGGATAGACCGAGAACCTGGCGGAGGCGGGCGAGGTCGGCTTGCTCGCGGGATTGGAATTTTTCGATAAGCGAGGCGGTGAGCTGCTTGAGGTCGCCGGGGTCCTTCTTCAACTTGTAGCCGTGGCGGACGCCCCACACGCTGAGGATGATGTCGCCGGCGGATTGGAGGCCGTTGAGCGCGGCGACGATCTTGTCGCGCGGGCAGTTGAATTTCTCCGCGAGCAGCGTCGGTTGGAAATAGAGCCACCAGCGTTTCAGCTCGCCGGAATCGAGGATCTGTTGGATGAATTTCCGCTCGGCGGGGGAGCGGCCGGCGAGGATTTTCTCCGGCTTGTTGAGAAGCTTGGCGCGGTAGGTGGCGTAAAAGGTGCCGGTGGCTTCGATGATGCCGTCGATTTCCAGATAGGTCGTGACGGTGGAAACCACGCCGGGGCGGATGTCGCAGATGGTGGAGAGTTCGTAAGGCGAGACGTCGAACACGGGGCCGAGGCGGAGCACGCGGTCGATGAGGTTTGCCAACGCGCGCGGCGACGGAGCGTCGGAGTGGATGAAGTTTTCCAGGACGGTGAGGTCGTCGCCGCAGGCTAACATTTCGCAGGTGGCGGGCAGGCCGTCGCGGCCGGCGCGGCCGATTTCCTGGGTGTGGTTTTCGAGGCTTTTCGGCAGGTTGTAGTGGAAGACGGCGCGGATGTTGGATTTGTCGATGCCCATGCCGAAGGCGATGGTGGCGACGATGATCCGGGTGTCGCCGGCCATGAACGAGCTCTGCGCATCGGCGCGGAACTCGGCGGGCAGGCCGGCGTGATAGGCGCGGACGGAGAGGCCGTTCTTGGCGAGGAAGGTGGCGACTTCCTCGGCGGTTTCCTGGCGGGTGACGTAAACGACGGCGGGGCCGTCGATGGCGGTTAGTTTTTCAAGCAGCAGGTGTTTCCGGTCGGCGGCGGTGCAGGGTGTGACGCGGAGGTCGAGGTTGGCGCGGTGGAAACTGAGCTGCACGTGGTCTGCAGCGGCGATGCGGAAGGCCTTGCGGATGTCGCGGGCGACCTTGGGCGTGGCGGTGGCGGTGAGGCAGAGGACGCGCGGGATTTTCAGGCGGCGGCAGATTTTCGCCAGCTTGAGGTAGTCGGGGCGGAAATTGTGGCCCCACTCGGAGATGCAGTGCGCCTCGTCGATGGCGGCGAGCTGGATGGGCAGGCGCTTGAGGCGCTGGCGGAAGGCTTCGTTGGCGAAGCGCTCGGGGGCGACGCAGAGCAGCTTGAGCGTGCCGGCGTCGAGGCGCTCGTAAACGTCGCGGATCTGCCCGGCGTCGAGCGTGGAGTCGAGGCGGGCGGCGGAAATGCCTTTGGCGGTGAGGGCGTCCACCTGGTCGCGCATCAGCGCGATGAGCGGGGAGACGACCAGCGTGAGTCCGTCCAATAGCAGCGCGGGAATCTGATAGCAGAGGGATTTGCCGCCGCCGGTCGGAAACACGGCGAGCGCGGAGCGGCCGTCCAACAGGGCGCGGACCACCAGTTCCTGGCCCTCGCGGAAGGCGGCGTGGCCGAAATGGTCGCGGAGGGTTGGAAGCACGGGAAGATAATTGAAGGGGTCGGCGGGAAGAGGCAAGCGGGAAGCGGATTCTCAGGTTTATCCTTGCGCGGAGGGTGTTCGCGGGAAGAATCCGCCTCCCGCGCCGCGGTTCCACCCCATGAGCGAATCCACCAGCATTCCTGAAAACGCCAGCTTCGAGCAGATCGGCGAAGTCCTGCGCAACCACCGGTCGTTCCTCCTGATCAGCCACGTGCGGCCGGACGGCGACGCGATCGGCTCGCAGCTCGCGCTTGGCTACGCGCTCATCGCCGCGGGAAAAAGCGTGCGCCTCATCAACGAGGACGGGCTGCCGGACAATCTCGCGTTCATGGCCGGCTCGGAAAAAATCGAGCTGCCGCCGGCCGAGCCGCTGGACGTGGAGGTCGCCATCGCGCTGGACACCGCGACCAAGCCGCGGCTTGGCGACAACGCGCTGCACGCCGCTTCCAAGGCGAAAATCTGGCTCAACATCGACCACCACGTTTCCAACCCGAAATACGGCGACCTGAACCTGATCGACTCGAAAAGCCCGGCCACCGGACAGATTCTCTATCAGCTCATCATCGCGCTCGGCCTGCCGATGCCGGCGGAATCGCGCGACGCGATTTACGTCGCCGTCTCGACCGACACCGGGTCGTTCCAGTATCCGTCCACCACGGCGGAGACCTACGAACTGGGTGCCGACCTGATCCGCCGCGGGCTGGACGTGGGGACGATCAACTCGCTCATTTACGACAACTATCCGTTCCGCCGCCTCGAGCTGATGCGCGCGCTGCTCAACACGCTGGAGCTTTCCGAGAACGGACTCGTCGCGAACTGGACGATGCGCGACCAGCTCCGCATCGATCTCGGCTTGCTGCCGGAGGACAGCGAGGGGCTCATCGACCTCATCCGCGCGATCCGCGGAGTGCAGCTCGCGGTGTTTTTCGAAGAGCTGCCGGACGGGAAAATCCGGATTTCCATGCGCTCGAAAGACCGCCGCTACAACGTGTGCGAGATCGCTACGGAGTTCGGCGGCGGCGGCCACGCGCTGGCCGCCGGCATACGCATGGCGGGGCCGCTCGAAGACGCGAAATCGCGGGTGCTCGGCGCGATCCACCGCCACATCGAAGCCGCCGGACTCTGACTTTCAACCTACTTTATGAGAAACAATCCCATGGATTCAGACGGCCCGAGCGGCGTGCTATTGATCGACAAAGCGGAAGACATGACATCGCACGATGTCGTCGCTATCGCCCGCCGCGCCCTGAACACCAAGAAGATCGGCCATTGCGGCACGCTCGACCCGATGGCCACCGGACTGCTGATGTTAGTCATCGGCCGGGCCACCAAGATCCAGGATTTGCTGATGAGCGAGGACAAGCAATACGTGGGCACGCTCACGCTCGGCTCGACCACCAGCACCCAAGACCGCCAGGGCGACACGCTGGAAACAAAGCCTGTTGGAGATTATTCCAAGGAGCAAATCCAAGCCGTCTTTGACGGTTTCATGGGCGACTTCGAACAAATCCCGCCGATGGTTTCCGCGATCAAGAAGGACGGCGTGCCGCTTTACAAACTGGCTAGAAAAGGCATCGAGATCGTCCGTGAGCCGCGCAAGGTGCATATCACGTCCAACGAGGTGACGCGCATCGAGCTGCCGGAAGTGGACTTCACCGTGAATTGCTCCAAGGGCTTTTACGTGCGGACTTACGCGCACGACATCGGCGCGCTGCTCGGTTGCGGCGCGCATCTCAGCGCGCTGCGCCGCACTCGGTCCGGGAAGTTCACGCTGGATCGCGCGGTGACCGTCGCGGATTTGAAAACCGCGCCGCGCGAGGACCTGCTCAAGGCGCTCATTTCCCTGGCGGAAATCTCGCTGATGCGCGGGGCTTGAGGAGTGTCGATCTTCGGTCAACCCTCCTTATGAAATTTTCGAGGCGCGGTCGCTCTGCCAAAGGGAGAAATGATTTTCAGCTAATCCCGCTTTCACCGGATTCCTTCGGATATAGCGGACCGCATTGATGAAATGATCAACATCACGAATGAGCAGGCATGACCCGCAACCTTGATCCAGCCAGGATTCGATTTTCCAAGTGAAGCGGCGGTGATATTCGACCCCCCTCAGCCTTCCTCTGCGCTTCATGCAAGGGCGAGGGGAACCAGTTTCTCCCCACTGCCCAAGCTGGCGCGGGCATCCTCGCGGCGGTCCTCCAGCAGCAGGATGGACGCGCGAAGCGATTCCAGCGCCTCCTCCTCGGTGAGTGCCTGGCCGTTGCCCTCGGGAAACTCGGGGGAGAATGCAACGAACCATTCCCCATCGCGCAATACGCGGGCAGTGAACGTGGCGGGTGTTTTCATGCGCTCAATGTGAATCCCGCGGCAGCTTGCTGCAAGGTTGGATTGCCACTGCTAACGGGGCGAGGATGGCGAGCCATTTCAAGGCGGCGAGCAGTTGGGCGGGCTACCGGGTCATCGGGGCGGTGGGAATCTGGCAAAATGATTGGGAAATGGCAAATGTTCATGTTTGAGATGCAGATCATCTGCTCGATCAAGGGGCAGGCACCGGGGCGGTGGGTTCCGTCTTCCTCCCGAAGCGCTCGACGCGGGCGGTGCTTTCGACGCCTTCGAAGTTGTCGCTGTGCTTGCCGGAGTTGGAGTCGTCGAGGGCGCGTGTCGCAAGTCGCTCGTATTGAGCTGGCTAGGATATGGGGGCGGCCGGAATTGGACGAACCTTGGCACGATCTTGTACGGACTTTGACACGAGCTCATATGGACTTTGGCACGATCTCTTACGAACCTTGGTGCATCCTGCATCAACCTCGGGGCGTGCGGTACAAGCCTCGGCATGGGTAGGATGGGAATGTGTCCGGGCTGTCTCAGCCGGATTTTGCCGGGGCTACGCTTCCGACTGAGACAGCCGGAACACTTTCTTGGGATCCTCACCCTTCCTCGGACTCCTCCTCCGCCGCTGGCACCAGCTTGCGGAAGTGGACCTGGCCGACGCGGCGGCCGTCGGTGCTGGTGACGCGGGCTTCGTAGCCGAGGACTTCGACGGTTTCTCCGACTTCGGGGAAGCGTTCGAGCTGTTGGGTTAGATAGCCGCCGACGGTGGTGACTTCGCCGCTTTCGAGGAAGAGTTCGGGGACGTGGCCGGCGAGGTCGTTGAGGGTCATGGCACCTTCGATGACGAATTCGTCGTCGTTGATGCGGGTGAAGGACGAGCGCTCGTTGTCGAACTCGTCCTGGATGTCGCCGACGAGTTCTTCCATCACGTTGTCGAGGAAGACGATGCCGACGGGCGTGCCGAATTCATCGACGGCCATCGCGAGGTGGGCGTGCTCGTGGAGGAAAAACCGCAGCAGGGTGTCGAGCGGCATGGTGTCCGGCACGATTTTCAGCTCGCGCTTGATCCGCATCAGGTCGGGGTCGGGCTCCTTGATGAGCTTGAAGAGATCCTTGATGTGGATGAGGCCGATGGCGTGGTCGAGGTGGCCTTTGACGAGCGGGAAGCGGGTGTGCTTGCTGCGCATCGCGATTTCGAGGGTCTTCTCGAAGGGCTGGTCGGCGTCGAGGATGACGACCTTGTTGCGCGGCGTCATCACGTCGCGGACCCAGAGTTCGTTGAGGCCGAGGGCGTTGATCAAGATCTCGCGCTCGGTCTCGGTGACTTCCTGGGATTTCCCGCTCTGGGTGACGAGCAGCGCGAGTTCCTCGGCCGAGTGGATGTGCTCGCTCTCGCTGATCGGGTCGATCCGGAAAATGTTTTTGAGCAGCCAGTTCGCGGTGCCGTTGAAGAAGACGATCACCCAGTGAAACCCCTTGAAGAAGAGATGAAGCGGACCAACCAATGCCATCGTCACGGGGACGGATTTGCGGATGGCGATGGATTTGGGAACCAGTTCGCCGACGACGACGTGGAGGAAGGTGAACGACGCGTAGGCCACGATCAGCGAGATCCAGTAGATCCCAGTTTGCGGCATGCCGGTGGAGGCGAGGAGCGGATAAACCAGCGCTTTCACGAACGGTTCGCCGAGGAAACCGAGGGCGAGCGAGGAAATGGTGATGCCGAGCTGGTTGGCGGACAGATAGCCGTCGAGATGGTTGACGACGTGCAGCGCGAGCTTGGGATTCGCGCCGTTTTCCTTGGAGAGCGCCTCGAGCTGGCTCGGGCGGACCTTCACGATGGCGAATTCCGAGGCGACGAAAAAGCCGTTGAGCAAGAGGAAGAAGGCGATGCCTGCGATATAAAGCAGCGACTGCCCGAGCGAGGGGAAGTCGTGTTCTCCCACGACGGCGAGGAGATTGGGGGCGTATTCGGCGATCACGGCGTCAGAGTTTTTCGTAAACGCCTTGGTCGCGTCGCTCGAGGATGGTGAAGCCTGCTTTTTTCGCGTCGCTCACGGAGAGCGGCTTGGTGATCGTCGGGGTGTTGATCCGCGAGATGACCTTTTTGACCGGGTTTTTGCAAAGCGGGCAAACCACCAATGGCGCCCTGTCAATGGGGCGTCTGAGCTCGAATCCTCGGGCGCAGACGCGGCAACAATGCTCCGGGTCCTCCGGAGCTTCTGAAACGTATTCGTAAATTGGCATAAAAAGAACGTGGGAACGGGTAATGTCCGTCCCACGTTGAGATAGCGTAAAGCGTGCTGGTTTACCAGCTCGACTTGGTCACGCCCGGGAGCATCCCGGCGGAAGCAAGCTCGCGGAAGGTAATCCGGGAGAGGCGGAAGCGGCGCAGGAACGCGCGGCGACGGCCGGTGATCTCGCAGCGGTTGACCAGACGAGTCGGGCTCGCGTCACGTGGGAGCATGGAAAGGCCGACATAGTCTTTCGCTGCTTTGAGCTTGAGACGGAGTGCGGCGTATTTCTCGACAGTTTCTTTTTTGCGCGCGTTGCGGGCGATCCAACTTTTCTTAGCCATAATTCGGGAGGCAGGTGTTAAGGGATGGGCGGGGGGTTGCAAGCCCAAAGTCGCAATTTCTCGGTTTTCGATGAATTTTGACAAATCCCCGGCCGGCGAGAGCGTAATCCGAGAGGAGTATTTCAATCCGATGAACTCCGAAATCAAAGCACCTAAAACACCCTCCTCAAATGAACCGTCGTGAAATTCTCCGCACCGGCTCGCTCGGCACCCTCGGGCTGCTCGCGTCCCAAACCTTCCAATCCGCCCGTGCGCAAGCCCGTGTCGCCGGCTCCAACGAGCGCATCCGCATCGGTATCGTCGGGTTTTCCGACCGCCTGAACAGCACGCTGCTGCCCGCTTACAAGGCGGTGGCGGATCAGTTCAATTGCGAAATCGTCGGCGTTTCCGACATTTGGAGCCGTCGCCGTGAGGAGTCGAAGGCGTATTTCACGAAACACTTCGGCAAGGAAGTCGCCACCTATCGCAACAACGAGGAGCTTTACGAAAAGGCCAAACCGGACGCGGTCATCATTTCCACCGCGGATTTCCAACACGCCACCCACGCCATCGAGGCGATCGCGGCCGGGTGTGATGTCTATTGCGAAAAGCCTTTTGCGGAGACCATGGCAGATGCCCGCGCCGCGCTCAAGGCGGTGAAATCTTCCGACCGGATTCTCCAGGTCGGCTCGCAGCGCCGCTCGGGCCAGACTTACATGGCGGCCAACGAATACCTGAAGAGCGGGAAATTCGGCCCCATCGTCGCTGCGGAAATGACATGGAACGTGAACCAGCCCGGACGTTGGCGTCGGCCGGATCTCGTGGCGGCGATCCGCGAGCAGGACACCGACTGGAAGCGCTTCCTGTGCAACCGCCCGGACGACAAATGGGATCCGCGCAAGTATTTGGAATATCGTTTGTTCTGGCCATACTCGTCGGGCATTGCCGGCCAATGGATGTGCCACCAGATCGACACGATCCACTGGTTCACCGGACTTCCTCACCCTCGATCGGTGGCGGCGAGCGGCGGCATCTATCAGTGGAAGGACGGCCGGACGAATTTCGACACGCTCACCGCGGTTTTCGATTACGGCCCGCTCGATGATCCCACGTCCGGCTTCCAAGTCACCTACGGCTCGCGTTTCAGCAACTCCGCCGGCGGAACCAAGGAGGTTTACTATTCCAACGGCGGCGAACTCAACCTCGCCACCGGCAAGGTCACTGCCAACGGCGGCTTGGGGAAAAGGGAAGCTCAGGGGATGAAAATGGAGCCCAACCTGCTCGCCGACTACGTGCTCGAAGGCAACGGCGGGGCGATCACCGCCGCCAATACCGGCACCGACAAACTCACCACCGCGCACATGCACAACTGGCTCGACTGTCTGCGCTCGCGCAAGCAACCGCACGCCCCGGTCGAGGCCGGCTACCAACACTCGATCGCGACCATCATGGCCAATGCCGCGGCCCGCACCGGCGAGCGCGTCACCTTCGACGAGAAGGCGCAGGAAGTCATGGCTGGCGGCAAGGTGTTCCACCTCTGAAACAGTCCGGATCATGATTTCGATTTCCCGCAGGAATTTCCTCAACACCGTGGGCGTGGGCGACTTGCTC
>JBFZFJ010000191.1:0-11012 GCA_041306405.1 Verrucomicrobiales bacterium
CCCGGCGCCGAATTCATCTACACCACCTTCAACGCCTTCAAACTCCGCCACCCCTACCTCGGCAGCGAAAACGTCAAACCAAAGACCGTCGCGAGGGAAATGATCGAAAACTACCAGTCCTTCGAAGACTACGTCAAAACCTACAAGTTAGAGCGCGCCGAAGCCGTCCTCCTCCGCCACCTCGGCGAGGTCTACAAAGTCCTCGCCCAAACCGTCCCCGACCACGCCAAAACCGAGCACCTCCACGAAGCCGAGTCCTTCCTCGAACTCATCGTCCGCCACACCGACTCCAGCCTGCTCGACGAATGGCAGGCCCTCCGTGGCGGAGACGACCCGTCTCCGCGAATTCATCCATCTCCAGACCCCCAATCCGAGATTCAAAAGTTCAAATCCCGCATCCCCTACACCCGCGACAAAAAGGCCTTTCACCGCCACCTGCGCAACCACGTCCTCCCCCTCGTCACCGCGCTCTCCCGCTACGACACCGAGGCGGCCCTCAGCCTCATCGCCCACCATGACAGCGACGGCAAGCTCTGGTCCAACGAGCGCCTCCTCCAACAGCTCAACACCTACCACGCCGCCCGCCACCAGATCCGCCTCGATCCCGAAGCCCGCAACGCCCGCCACACCCACCTCTCCGAAGACGGCCTCACCCTCCACCAAACCCTCATCGACCCCGACGACCTCAATGACTGGTCCCTTCACCTCACCCTCGACCCGGAAAAATCCAATGACGCGAGAACGCCCGTCCTCCACCTCGAATCCATCGCCCCGATCTGACCCGCCGACTTTGTCCCCTTGCGTGCGAACCGTCTTGGCCTAGGATCGGGCAGATATGGCACATCGGGATGTGATTTTGAAAGCGACTCTGGTTCTTCTTGTCGTCTGGGCGAGCGTTTGGGGCATCCGCTCGTATGCGGAAACCAGGAAGATCACCGCCGAGAGGCTCAACCGCGAAGTCGCCGCCGCACGCTTCGCCGACTGGTCCGATCAAGCGTCCCCGCCGGATCGCGCCGAAGCCGCGCGCCGGGAAAAAGAGCTCCGCAACATCGCCGGATTGGTCAACCGACTCGATTTCCAGGAGCGCGAGAAAAACCGTGAGAACCGCGCCGGCGAGAACTTTTTCCGCAAGCTCGCCCCGGATGAAAAGAGTCTCTTCATCGAGCTAACCATCGTGGAATCCATGAGTCGCTTCATGGAATCGCTCGACGCGATGAAGCCCGAGCAGCGCAAGAAATTCGTCGAGCAAGGCATGAAGGAAATCCAAAGCGGACGGACGGAAGAGGAAATGGCGCGCACCGACGAACTCGGTGCCGACCTGCTCGATAAAATCAGCCAGCAAGGCATGCGCGCGTATTTCGACAAGTCCAGCGCCGACACCAAGCTCGACCTCGCCCCGCTGATGGAGGCGATGAACGAAACGATGCAAGGCCTCCGCGGCAACGAATTCGGCCCACGCCAATGAGCAAACCCCGCGGATTCACCCTGACTGAGATGCTCGTCGTGCTGGCCATTGTCGGCGCGCTTGCCGGCATCGGCTATCCGGTGACCCGCTCCTTCATCGCGAAATCCCGCGAAGCCGCCTGCCTCGGCAACCTCCGCTCGCTCGGAGTCGCGCTGCAAACCTACCTGCAAGAGTACAACGACAAGATGCCCGAACTCGCGACCGGCCGCGCGTCGAAGACGGAAGACCTGCCCGTTTTGGAAACCGTCCTCCTGCCGTATATCGAGGCCCCCGATGCTTTCCAATGTCCGGCCGACAAGCTGCAGTTCGAGAAATCAGGCTCCAGCTACCTGTGGAACTCCACCCAGAACGGTCTGCATGTCTCGCAGCTGTCGTTCTTCGGAATCAAGGACCGGCCCGACAAGATTCCATTGATCACCGACAAGGAGTCCTGGCATCCCGGCGGCACCAATTTCCTCTACGCCGACTCCAGCAGCTCGAACAAACCCCGCTTCGCCGCCGGCAACTGACCTTTTCCCAACCATGCTCGTCGCTCACGGACTCTCCAAGAAATTCAGCGGGAAACCCGCGCTCGCCGACGTTTCCTTCCACGTCAAGCGCGGCGAAATCTACGGCCTCCTCGGTCACAACGGCGCCGGCAAAAGCACCTCGCTCGGGATCATCCTCGGCATGGTCATGCCCGACCGCGGCGACGTCACCATCGACGGAGTTTCCGTGCTCAATGACCGCTCGCAAGCCCTGCGCAAAGTCGGCGCGATCTTCGAAGCGCCCGCGTTTTACGACTACCTCAGCGGCTGGGATAATTTGAAAATCCTCATGAGCTACTCCGCCGGCTTCGATGCAAGCGCCGCGCTTGCCGTGGTCGAGCGCGTCGGCCTCTCCAAGCGGATCAACTCGAAGGTTAGAACCTACAGCCACGGCATGCGCCAGCGCCTCGCCCTCGCCCAGGCGCTTCTGCCCGAACCCGAAGTCCTTCTGTTGGACGAACCGACCGACGGACTCGACCCGGAAGGCATCAAGTGGTTCCGCGACTTCATCCTCAAGCTCCGCGACGAGCGCGGCATGACCGTCCTCTTCAACTCCCACCTGCTCGCCGAGGTCGAGCTGATGTGCGACCGCGTCGCCATCCTCCGCGAAGGCAAGCGCGTCTTCGAAGGCAGCGTCGGCGGACTGCAGGACGACACGCCGGTTTTCGAGGTTGATCTCGAGCCTTGGGGTATGGCCTGCGGCATCGTCCACAGCGCGGGCGGAGAAATTCTATCCACCGGCCGGATCAGCCAGCCCCACACCGCCGACCCCTCCGTGCTGGTCGAAACCCTCGTCCGCGCCGGCGTCCGCGTCCGCGCCTTCTCGCCGGTCCGCCGCTCGCTCGAGGACCTCTACATGGAAATCCACAACGGCGCGGGAAGTCCGAATTGACAGGCCCAAAAGCACCGAGACCATTTCCCTGCGCATGCCCGCCACCCTCCATCAAGATCGAGGCCAACAAACGCGACGCGCCCTATCAAACCCTCATCAAAATGACACTCGCCGATCAGTTCCAACAACACCCGGCAGGTTCGTGATAAAACGACTTCGCTCCCCACTGCCTCGCCCTGCGCGAACTGCCCGCCCGCTGCCACGCCGAGCACGGCTACCGTCCGCTTTTGGCCGAAAGTTTCAGTGATCCGGAAAGCCACCACGGCACCGTTTACAAAGTCACCAGCTGGACCTGCGCGCCGCCTTCCTTCAAGTGCCCGCCGCCCGCAAAGCCGCCGCCCCCCCTCAGTGCCATGCTCACCGTCGTCGCTCTCGGCCTGCCGTCACGAAGACGGCCGACCCGTCGCCATGATCCCCGCCACCAGCAAAAAAGAAGACCGCGAGGCGAGCGAAGCCTGCGCCCTGCTCACCGACCCGCGGGTGCGCCTTGAAAACGCCCTGGGCGCTCCCATGTCTCCGACAAGTTCGGCGTTTATTCCTCGCGGATTTTCATTACGGTCCCGCCATGCCCTTGCTCGAACGCTTTCTCGATCTCTCCACCGTCTCGCTGAAAATCTGCGGCGTCACCACTCGCGACGACGCGGACCGCCTCGTCTCGCTCGGCGTGGATGCGCTCGGAGTGAACTTCTGGCCGCGCTCGAAACGATTTCTCGCGCCGGAGGACGCCGGGTGGCTGCGCGCTCTCGCCGGAAAAATCCTGCGCTTCGGCGTGTTTGTGAACGAGCCCGCGGAACTGCCGCTGCGGTTAGTGCGCGAGGGTTATCTGGATGCGGTGCAGCTCCATGGCGACGAGACTCCCGCAGACGCCGCGCCGTTTCGCGACGCGGGCGTCCCCTTCATCAAGGCGATCGGCGTGAAAACCCGCGCCGAACTGGCGCGCGCGACCGACTACGGCGCGGCAGCCATCCTCCTCGACGCGCACGCGCCGGGCATCTACGGCGGCACCGGCGAGGTGTTCGATTGGGAGGTGGCTTCGGATTTCCGCAGGCTTCATCCTCAGCTCCCGATCATCCTGGCGGGCGGCATCGTCCCGGAAAACGCCGGGCTCGCCGCGATGAGCGTGCAACCCGCCGCGCTCGACATCGCCTCGGGCGCGGAGATTTCGCCCGGCATCAAAGACTTTCAAAAAGTCGCGGCATTCCTAACCGCCTTGCACCGCTGATTTCCATGCTCACCGATTCCCACTGCCATCTTGCCTCCCACCGTTTCCAGCCCGAGGAAATTCCCGATCTACTCGAACGGGCGCACGCCACGGGCGTGAGCCGCCTGGTGACTCTCGCGACTTCTCTCGAAAACGTTCAGGCAAACCTCGCCCTGGCCGAGAATCCGGTCATTCACGCCTGCATCGGCATCCATCCGTGCGATGTCCATCACGCGCCTGACGACGCCGTCGCCCGACTCTCCGCCTTCACCGGCGATCCGCGGGTTTGCGCGATCGGCGAGACCGGCCTGGATTACTATCACCCCGCGCCGGAAGGCTGGGATGAACAATCGTTCCGCGACCGCCAGCTCGATTTCCTGCGCCGGCATTTCGAACTCGCCTCCGCCGCGCGACTCAACGTGGTCATCCACACCCGCGATCAAACGGGGCACGCGTCGTTCGAGCACGCACTCGCGACCTATCAGGATTTCCACACGTCGGTCCGCGCCGTGTTCCATTGTTTCATCGGCCCGTGGGAAAACGCGAAGCGCGTGCTCGATCTCGGCGGGCTCGTTTCCTTCGGCGGTGTCGCCACCTTCAAGACCGCCCATCAGGTCCGAGATACCGCCGCCCGATGCCCTGCGGGATCATTCATGATTGAGACGGACGCGCCCTACCTCGCGCCCGAACCGCACCGGGGAAAACGCAACGAACCGGCATTCGTCCGCGAAACCGCCGAACGTCTGGCCGCGTTGCGCGGCGAATCGCTCGAGGCATTGGCTCTCCACACCGACAAGACCGTCCGCGCGTTTTTCCGGCTTCGCCCGGATTCCATTTGAATAAAAAATCCGGTTCGCGACGTTTCATGCCTGACGTTGGCGCGCCAACTTCCGCTCTTCACAACCCGCCACCAACCCGCTACATCCACACCATGACTCCGATCCGCATCCTCGCCCCATCCCTCCTCGCGTTCGCTTTCGCATCCTGCGCCGCGCCAAAAGCCGACACTTACGACACCGCGAATCCCTACGGCACCGCGGACGCGGGCCAGGTCAACGCGCCGGCTACCGAACCCGCCAACCCGGTCTATGATACTCCGGCGGCTTACGAGGAAAGCACCGCCACGGCCGCCGCTCCCACCGTGGCCGAAACTAACATTCCGGCGACGCCGGCTCCCAAGCCTCCCTCCAACGGCGCAGCCATCATCCACACCGTCGTCGCCGGAGACACGCTCTCCGGCATCAGTTCGAAATACAAAGTCCCCGCCGCGGCCATCAAGCAAGCCAACGGCATGACGAAAGACATCGTCGTGCTCGGCCGGAAAATGGTCATCCCTCCCGTCCGCTGATTCATTCGATCCGCCGGCGGGAGACTCCGCTCTTCCGGCGGCTCTCTTTTTTCACACCATGCGCCTTCCCGCAGTCTGCCTCTCACTGTTCGCTTTCATCGCGGTCGCCGCCGCCGGAACCCCGCGGGAAGACGCGCTTGACAGCCTCCTCTCCGAGCGCGATTCGGACCAGGCCTTCGCGGCCGTCATCAAGGCGGCGAGGAAAGCCGGCGTCTCCGAACAGGCCGTTCTTGAAGCCCGCTTTCTCTATCACATCGACCGCCGCGAGGACGACGCCATCGCCGCGATGCTTCCCGGGTTCCTCAAACAGCGCGAGCTCTTCAAGATCCAGGACTCGGCGATCTTCGGAGTGAAGGAAGACTGGCTCGCCGTCGTCGAGTACGTACAAGCCATCGCATCGCTCAAGAAAGGGGACAAGGACGGTTTCAAATCCCACATCACCGAAGCGTTCTGGCTAAGCCCGCGCCAGGCGTCCGCCTTCGCTCCGCACATCGAACGCATGCGGCTTGAGGAAGCCATGCAAGCGGTGAGGATCGATTTTGAAACCAGGCTCATCGCGCTCGGAGGAGGCGATGCCGTCGCGCTCAAGAGCCTGATGGCGGATAGAAAAGCCGTGATTCTCCACTTCTGGTCGCCTGCCAGCAAAGAGTGCGAAGCCAGCCTGCCGGACTTCGCAATCACCGCCAAAGCCCTTGGTGAAAAGGGTGTCGCAATGGTTTCCCTGCTTCCCGAAGACTCGCCGGAACTCCTAACCAACGCCCGCGGGATGATCCGTCCCCTCGGCGCGAATCCACCGGGAGCCTGGCTCATCGATCACAAGGAAAGCCCGCTGGCCCGCGATCTGCGCGTGCAGACGCTGCCGGTCTTCGTCCTCGTGTCTAACGAAGGACGCGTCCTCTTCAACGGCGATCCCTCCGACGATGGTCTGTGGGACGCGTTGAAGAAAATCGATCCGCAAATCATCCGTCCGGAAGCGGGTGACGGAACGAAGTGACGCCGCCCCGACTACGTCTCGCGTAGTAACAGAAACGCCGCCCGAAAAAATATTTCGGGTTTCTTGAAATTCGGCATGTTTCAACTTGACGGATATTCAAACTACTAGTTTCATCGTCGTCAGCGAAGAGACTTCCTTATGGCGCGGCCAACCCATCCATCCAATCTCGAACTTCAAGCCCTATCCGTTTTGTGGCATGAAGGGCCATCGACGGTTGCCGCGGTCCACGAGACTCTGCCTGATAGAAAAGACCGGGCCTACACCACCGTGCTGTCCGTCATGCAAAGTCTCGAGCGCAAGAGCCTGGTGAAACGCGCGCTGGTCGGCAGGGCGCATGTTTACGCGGCTGCTTACTCGCAGGAAGTGATCGTGCAGCGCGCGACCCACGACTTCCTGACTAACGCTTTTGGAGGACGCCTCGGTGAGGCGCTCCTCGCTATCCTCTCCGCCGGCACATTAACGCCGGAAGAGAAAACAAACATCGAACGCGAACTCCAACGACACAAAACTATGGCTGCAAAAAAAGCACCGAAGAAAGCTGCCAAAAAGGCACCCGCAAAGAAGGCCGTGAAAAAAGCTGCAACCAAAGCCCCGGCCAAAAAGGCCCCGGCCAAGAAAGCAGCTAAAAAAGCGGCGAAGAAAGCCCCCGCCAAAAAAGCTCCTGCGAAAAAGGCAGCCAAGAAGGCGGTGAAGAAAGTCGCGAAAAGCGCCAAGAAAGCCGCCAAAAAAGCGGTGAAGAAGACGGTCGCCAAGAAAGCCGCCCCTGCGAAGAAGGCAGCTGCCAAGAAAGCCGCTCCTGCTAAGAAAGCCGCTCCTGCGAAGAAAGCCGCTGCCAAGAAGGCCGCTCCAGCCAAGAAAGCTGCGAAGAAAGCCGCCAAGAAGGCCGCTAAGAAATAATAAAATCCCTCGGAGCGGGCTCCGGACGTCGTGCTTTCGAGCCGATCGTCTGTTTGCCCGCCACCCGGAGGGTTATCAAAGGCGGGGGATCTTCGGATCTCCCGCCTCTTTTTTAGCCAAAAAAAGGGGTTGCATCCGCAGGCGGGCCCGTCCTAGTTTCGCCCGCCCTTAGCGGGCGTCACCTTTGCGCGGTTAGCTCAGTGGTAGAGCACCTCCCTGACACGGAGGGGGTCACTGGTTCGAACCCAGTATCGCGCACCATTTCAATATCAATGACTTAGGTCAGCGTTGGCGACCAACTGCCCCCTAAGCCGACCCCTAAGTTCAAATCAACCTCAGGGGAATGAGGCCACAGCGCCAAAGCAGCCCAGTCGCAACCACGGCGACCGCCAATACCGCATGACGCACACGGTTCCGAGAGGAAGGCGGCGTGTAGTTCCGGGTCGGCCGGATGTGAAGGCGATGCTGCATGTGCGGGCGGACGTCTTAGCAGAGGCCGTGGTTCCCGGGCAAGTTCAGAGCGCTCGTCCCGTTTTGTGAGATCTTCGGGTCAAGTCTTCAGAATCTGCCAGTAGTCTGAACTAACAACGAAAATTCGATTCGCGCCTCCGTCGAGTTCCGCTCGTGTCCCATCACTGGTATTCAGAGCGGTGACAGGAAGAGGAACCCACGCGATGAGGGCGAACCGATCAACGAGGCGGTTCCAGATCCGATCGTTGAGGTAAAAAAGAGCCTGCCACCCCGGAGCCCCTCACTGGAGCTCCGGGGCGGTGGCGTTCATCGGGCGTCTGGTCTGCTTGCAGCCGGTCCACTCGCAACTTGAGAGAGGTGCCGCTCGCGCGACATCCGGAGGTCGGACTCCCAGCCGGGGCGGGTACCTTCCAGCAGACGCCGAATCACATCCTCGCCGAAGAACTCGATGAGGTCGGCGGCGATGCGGCGCTTCAGCACCAAGGCGGCGCTGTCCTTGAGTCCGCAGCGCTTGCCGGCTTCGCGCATGGTGCCACCACCCACCAGCACGAGGATGGCGGTGCGGTGGCGCGGCGGGTGGGCGGCCAGGAAGCTCTCCCAGTCCAGATTGCGGGCAGCGTCTTCCGCCGGATCGGATTCCTGACCATCGAACTCCAGCGGCTGGACGACGTCGTGCAGGGTGCCGGAATCCCCCGACTCGAACTCGACCTCGCGGTCCAGCCAGTCATGCCGTGCCTTACCGTCGATCTGACAGCCCGGCGACATGACATCGCTGCGTCCTGTGTAATAACTCCGGCGGCCGCTGCGTGCGGCCTTGGCGGCGTAATACGACATGTTGCCAGCCGTGAACGTCTTTCCCGCTTTTTCCGCCGAGTCCATCATACGCGCCGCCATCAAAGTGGCGTCTTGGGCAATCTCCTCGTCGTCCTCACAGCCGACCTTGGGGATCGACCGTGCGGCATTGCGAAGGCGGGGGACGACTTCGCAAACTAACATTTCTTCAAGTATGGGGCTCATCGTTGTGGTTTCCTTTCGGTTTGTGTTGCAAGGCAACCGACACGACGGCCCCCAACGCGGGAGCCGACCGTGGCGGTTGCCAAGGTGGGGTCCTGCGCCCGCCGGACGGCGGGTGCTGGGGTGTGAATGTTGAAATCAAGAAATGGGCCGCCATGGACATCGGGGGGACGTGTCATGACGGCCCGGTGTCAGCCCGGTCCGCGCAGGGAGTGTCGCGTGACCGAGCTGATCTCTGGTGACGCCTTGCCCGTGCGAGTGGTGACCGGGGTGGTTCGCGCCGACCGGGTCACTGCCACACTCGGACCCAGTCGACCTCCATGGCCGCCGGGAACCGGGTGTTGTCGGCGGGCGGACCGGGGAAGTGCCCGCCCACCGCCAGATTGAGCAGCAGGTGGAACCGTTGGTCGTAGGGAGTGTGGCTACCGGCGGGCGCGCACCAGTGTTCAGGGACTCGCTCGCGCACGACGCGGTCGTCGATCAACCACTGGATCCGATCAGGTTGCCAGTCGATGGCGTAGATGACGAATTCGTCGCTGAACTTGGGCTGCCAGATTCCGCGCCGCACCGTGTGGTTCACAAACTTGTTGGCAGGCCAGGTGCCACCGAAGTGAAGCGCGCCGGACACGGTTCGAGGCTGGTGGCCCTTATTCTCCATCACGTCAATCTCACCAGACGTGGCCCAGGCCCCGTAGTGGTCGTCGGTCGGCAGCAGCCAGAGGGTGGACTTGAATCCGCTGAAGGCGGCGGCGAAGGTGCCGGACCCGGCGGGCACGGTGCGGTTGCTGACTTCACTGACATCCACGTAGAACCAGAGGTTGAGGTCCGGTCCATTGTAGCCAGCGGGGTAGGCGAGGCCGGAGCCGATCGTGCCGGCATAGGGGCTGCCGAAGATCTGGATCAGGTCGTTGCGATAGGCGCGGTCCTGTTCGTAGGTTTCATCAAAGAAGTCGTCGGCGGCGACCTGTCCGCCCGAAGACGTCGCCCGACGCATGCACGAGGCCACCCGTCCGATGCCTGTCAGCTCCCTGCAACGGCTCGTCGTCGCGGCCCGCAAGGAACTCAACATCCCCGTCTGCACCATGCACACCCTGCGCCACAGTTTCGCGACGCACCTGGTAGAGGCCGGCGCGAGCCTGCACACGGTGCAGGCCCTGCTGGGCCACTCCGGCATCAACACCACCATGATCTATCTCCACCTCACCCACCGCAGCGAGCAGGACAGCCGGGCGCTGGTGGAAAAACTCTGCCAGCAGCTCCCTCGTTAGGAAAAACCCGGCACCCGACCATGGGCGGCGCGATATGCCAGGTTTGCAGGGACGGAGCATGAGGTGATGCAGGTGGCGACGGCCACACGGTTTTTGACGTCGGTGGTGGAGGATGAGGACTGCGCCTACTCGACCCAGAAGCAGGCGCTGAATGCGCTGGCGCACTTCTTCAAATATGTGCTCGGGGTGAAGGAACCGGTTTTCGGGGTGAAACTGCGGGATACAGGGACCCGGGTGCCGGTGGTGCTGTCGAAGCCGGAGACGCAGAAATTGTTTGGGAAGCTGCGGGAGCGGGAGCAGAAAGAGGCTCGCTATGAGTTGGCGGCTCGACTGCAATATGGAGCGGGGTTGCGGCTTTCCGAGCTGGTGCGGATGTGGATGTGGATGTGGGGCGCGGAACGGTGACGGTGCGCCTGGGCAAGGGTAACAAGGATCGGGTGACGAGTCATGCGTTGCGGCACTCGTTTGCCACGCATTTGTTGGAAAACGGAACGGACCTGCGGACGATCCAAGATTTGCTAGGGCACGAGGACATCAGCACGACTGAGATTTACCTGCACGTGGCGATCGGAGAGAATGGACTTGGGGTGGTGAGTCCGCTGGATTTGTGTGCGTAGGAAGAGGGGTGCATTGCCGATTGTGGATTGTTGATTTTGGATTTTTGATTGGAAAAGGATGAATGAATGAAAGCCGGATTGAAATCCGCGGTCCTACGGTTGAAAAAAAACCGGCGGACTGTGGGGGCCGACGGTTTGTTTGGGTTCCGTGGGGTGAGGAATCAAGGATGGCGAGGAGATTCTCCCAGACCTCGTGGAAGAGGTGGAAGCAGAATGCTGTGAACGCTGGGCTCAAGCTATTATCAGCCAGAAAGGCGGGAAAACTGCTGAAAAACAACGGGTTGAGGATCAGCGCCCGGTGGGGACGGCATCCGGAGA
>JBFZFJ010000192.1:0-6486 GCA_041306405.1 Verrucomicrobiales bacterium
GCGGCATCGCCGACGGCCACCGCGTTCGCAGGGGTGCCGGGGGTTTCATATTTGGACAGGCCGATCTGACCGAGGAAGACCTCGGCCTCGGGAATCATGCAGGTCGGTGGCTGGACACCCGCGACCGCGAAGGCGGTGCCGTGCGGCGGGTGAGCGTGGCAGCAGGCCTTGGCCTTGGGCTGGCGTTTCATGATGGCGAGGTGCGTCATGCACTCGGAGGTGCGCTTGTATTTGCCGGCGAGTTGCACGCCCTCCATGTCCACGAGGCAGATTTGCTCGAGCGTCATGAAGCCTTTGGAAACGAGAGTCGGAGTGCAGAGCACGAGGTTGTCGCCGACGCGGATGGTGAGGTTGCCGCCATTGCCGTCGGTATATTCGCGGGCCCACATGCGCTTGCCGATGTCCACCATCCGCTGCTTGAGCTCGACGATGGCAGGCGAGTGGAAGAACGCGTGGATCTCCGCCGGGGTCTTCGGGTCCTTGCCGGGAGTCCAATGAAATTCGTAGTCGGGAAGGATCGGCTCGACGTAGGCGGCTGGCGCGGACGAACTAGCAGATGAGCCACCGGCGCGGACCGGACCGATGCCGTCGCGGAGAACGTCCTTGGCGGATGGCGTGAGAACCGAGCCTTTCGGAAGATCGGCGGCGGTTTTCCCGGATTTCAAGTGGGCTTCGATATCAGCGGCGGTGAAGACTTTGTTGCTCATGGGGTTCAGAGGTTAGGAATCGGAAAGGGGTGGTTCGTAGGAAAGTGAGTCGAAAATGGCGACGGTGATGGCATCGATAGGAATCGGAAAATCAAAGGGAGCGGTGGCTTCGGCTCCTTCGACGATGCCGACGATGTCGCCATCTCCGGCACCCATGTTGTCATAGGCGACGAGCGTGGACTGGCCGGTTAGGGCCGGTGCTTTTTTGCACGCGTCATTGAATTGCCCGGCATCCAGTGGATTGACCATGAGCCACCGACCACCTTTGAAGGAGGGATCTTGGACACTCAGGGTCACTCGACCGATGACTTGGGCTACGCGCATGGTGGAAGTTCAGTCAACGACGCCTTGGATGAAGTTGCGGATGGGAGATTTGTCGTCGTGCACGATGTGACGGGCGCCGAGGCCGTCGGTGGAAACCATCACCTTGGAATGAAGGCCGGCACCGAAGAGGTCGATGGCGACCATCGGCGCGCCGGTCAGTCCGAGGTCGGGGTCGAGAGCCTGGCACAGCATCATCTTCTGCCCCTTGAGAGAGGGGTGGGAATGACTGCTGACCGCGTGGCCGACGACTTGAGCGAGGAACATCTGGTTAGATGATGCGGAGGTTTTCGACGAGCACGCAGCGGCGGACGCGGGTGAAGGTCTTGGGAGTGGTGATTCCCTCGCCCGTCGTGGTGGCGATGGAGTAGGAAAGATAGCCTTCACCGCCGAGGCCGAGGCCGGCGACGGACGCGCCGTTCTTGACGAAGATGGTGGTGTCCATTTCCTTGGCCATGTAGGTCATGTGGTCGACGTCCTTGGTGTGGATGATGGCGGAGTGGCGGTAGTTGTGCTCGGCGCGTTTGGCCTCGCGGACGCCGGTTTCGAAGTCGGGCACCGAAACGATCGGCATCATCGGCATCATTTGCTCTTCCTGGACGAACGGATGGCCGGCATCGGTCTCGGCGAAGAGAAGCTGGGTGCCTGCGGGAATGTTAGCTCCGGCGTGCTGGGCGAGCACGCTTGGATCGGCACCGACAAGAGCGCGGTTGACGGAGGCGTGCGAGCAACCACCGCCTTCGCCGGGCTTGAAGGTGAATGCGGCGGCGGTGAGGCGCTCGAGTTCCTGCGCGTTCAGGCGGGCGGCACCGGCTTTGGTGAGTTCCTCACAGAAGCGGTTGAACACCGAGCTGACGACGAAGACGACTTTTTCCCCGATGCAGAGCAGGTTGTTATCGAACGCGCCGCCTTCGATGATGTTTCGGGCCGCGCGGGCGAGGTCGGCGGTGGCATCGACGACGACGACCGGATTTCCCGGGCCGGCGCAGATCGCGCGCTTGCCGGATTTCATGGCCGCGTTGACAACTGCCGGACCGCCGGTGATGGCGAGCAGGTTGACGAGCGGGTTCTTGCACAGCAGGTCGAAGGACTCGATGCTTGGCGACTCGATCGTGGTGATGATGTTGTCGATGCCGATCTCGCGGAAGATCGCTTCGTTGTAAGCGCGCACGGCCATCGCGGCACTACGGGCGCCACCGGGATGCGGATTGAAAACGATGGAATTTCCGGCGGCCACCATGTTGATGACGTTGCCGGTAAGAGTGGGGACCGAATGAGTGACTGGCAGAATCGCGCCGATCACGCCAAAGGGAGCGTATTCCTCGAGGGTGATACCGCCGTCGCCGCTCATCGCGTAGGGCTGGAGCCACTCGGTGCCGGGGACGTTCTTGGTGATGAGGAGCTTGCCGATCTTGTGATCGAGGCGGCCGATCTTGGTCTCCTCCATCTCGAACCTGCCCCATGGCTCGGCGTTAGCAACGGCCATGCCCTTGACGATTTCGATCACCTTCGCGCGCCCGGCGACTCCTAGCTTTTTCAGCTGGAGGTGGGCATCGGTGGCGGCGTGGGCGGCCTTGTCAACGCAGGTGAAAACCCCGCGCTGGCCGGACTCACCACTGCAACCGCAGCCGCATGAGGATGACTTGGCGGCGGGTTTTGCCGCGGGTGCCACTTGGACACCGGTGGTCGCGAGGCGGGAAATAACCGATTCTACGACGGAGCGAAGTGTTTCTGGATCGAGAGTTTTCATGCGGGAAATTGAAATTGTTAAAACGGCGCGAGGCCTGGTCGATTAGCCAAACGGATGAGGCTAACCACCCTTGTAAACGGTTTTACCGAGGACTTCGACGCGGTCGATGATCGCGACGATGGCCGCATCCACCGGGATGAGTTTCAGGCCCTGCGCGGCGCGGGCAGAGCTGCCCTGGCAGAAGAGCACGAGCTCGCCCTCACCGGCACCCACCGTGTCGATCGCGACAATGGTGTTCTGGCCGTCCTTGAACTTGGATGGGTCCTTGTCGTCAACGAGCTTGGGACGGAGCAGGAGAAGTTTCCTTCCGACCATGAGCTCGTCTTTTTTCGTCGATACGACTTGTCCGATGACTTCTGCGAGAAACATCTGGGATTGAGGGAAGGCCCCGCCCGCGACCGGTTAGGACCGCGGGCGGGGCATTGGGGAATTACTTGCGTGGAGCGCGGGCAGCGGCATCCTTGGGAAGAACGCTGTCGATGGCATCGTCCGGACGGGCGATGACGTGGGCGCTGATGACTTCGCCGGATTCGGAAGCAGCGGCGGCACCGGCGTCGAGCGCGGCTTTCACCGCGGCGACGTCGCCGGTGACGACCGCGTTGCACATTGCGTTTCCGATTTGCTTCATCGGACCGACGAGTTCGACGTTTGCGGATTTGAGCATCGCGTCAACGCCGACGACGAGACAGGCGAGGCCACGGGTTTCGAGGAGTCCAAGTGCTTGTTTGGCCATGGTAGTATTAGTTTGGTGTGAGTTGTGAGAGGTGGTGATGAGAATCAGGAAAGCTTTCGATAGACTTCGCGGGCGAGGACGAGCTCCTCGTTCGCGGGGATGACGATGATCTTCACGGGTGAGTCATCGGCGCTGATGACGGCCTCGGTGGCGCGGCAGTCGGCGTTCTTCGCGGGATCGAGGCGGATGCCGAACACTTCAAGACCCTTGCAAACCGCATCACGGGTCTCCGCTCCGTTTTCGCCGATTCCTGCGGTGAAAACGAGTGCGTCGATTCCGCCGAGATCGACGAGGAAGGCCCCGATCCAGTGGCGGATCGAATGCACGTTGGCGTCGATCGCGAGTTGGGCAGAAGCATTTCCCTCGGCGGCAGCGGCCCTGATGTCGCGAGCATCGTTAGAGACGCCTGACAATCCGAGAAGTCCGGACTCCTTGGTTAGCTGGCGCTCGGCCTCGTCAAGCGAGATGCCTAGTGTCCGCATGGCGTAGGGAATCGCGCCGGAGTCGAGATCCCCGACACGGTTGTTTTGCGGCAGCCCGCTTTGCGGGGAGAATCCCATGCTGGAACCGATCGCCACGCCGTTGCGGATTCCGGTAACGGAGCTGGAACCGCCGAGGTGGCAGGAAACGACGCGGAGCGGTTTCCCTTCAACCGGCCGCGGCCCGTCCAGATAGAGACGGCGGGCGATTTCCGCGACGTCGTCGCGGCCGCAAAGCTCGGCGGAACGCTCGGCGATGAACTTGTGGCTGGCGCCGTGGAATCCATAGCGGCGGATCCCGATGTCCCGCCAGGATTGCGGGATGGCGTAGTTGTAATACGCCGGCGGGGTCCACTGATAGAAGGCGGTTTCGAACAGCGCCACGAGGCGGGCCTTCGGCAGCGCTTGTTCAAACTGCCGGATGCCTGCAGCGTAGGGCGGATTGTGCGCGGGTGCGACGGCGGTGAAGCCGTCGAGCGCGTCGATCGTCTTTTGGTCGGCGATCACGCAACCGCTGAGATCCTTGCCCAGGACCGTCTTGAAACCGACGGCGTCGATCTCATCCGGGCTGGCGATGATTCCGTCGCGCTGAAGGGTCGCCAAGGCGTCTTCAATCACGACAGCGTGATCCGTCACCCGCTCGTAGCCGCCCTTGGCAATCACCTCGCCGCCGCTCTCGTCCATGCGGAAGAGGCGGTATTTGAAGGAGGTGGAGCCGAGGTTGGCGACGAGGACGAGCATCTTGATAGAAGCTGAAATACTTAGAATCTGAAACGCTGAAAAATCAGCCAATCCATCCGCCGAGCTTCGACAGATCGTCGTGCGGGCGTGGGATGACTTGCACCGAGGTGACGGTGCCGAGCTTGGATGCTGCTGCTGCTGCGGCGTCGAGGCCGGCTTTCACCGCGGCGACGTCGCCGGTGAAGAAACCGGTGACGAGACCGGAACCGATCTTTTCCCAGCCGGTCATTCTGATGTCAGCGGACTTGAGAGCCGCGTCGGAGGCTTCCACCAGGGAGATGAATCCCTTGGTTTCGATGATGCCGATTGCTTGTTTGGCCATGGTAGTAGTAGGTTAGAGGGTTGGATTGAAAAATCAGGCGATGCCGAACTGACTGAGCAGCTCGGGATGCGGACGGGCGATGACGTGGGCGGCGACGAGTTCGCCGACACGGCCGGCGGCTTCGGCTCCGGCATCGACGGCGGCTTTCACGCTGCCGACGTCGCCCTTGACGAGAACGGTGAGGAACGCACCGCCGATTTGGATTTGATTGATGATTTGGACGTTGGCGGCTTTGGCCATCGCGTCGGTGGCTTCGACGCTGCCGACGTAGCCTTTGGTTTCGATCATGCCGAGTGCAGTGCTCATAGTGTTAGTTGGTGATGTGGGATTGGATTGAGATTACTTGGTGAGTTCGCAGAAAGTGTCGGGCTTGAGGCCGCAGGCGTTGCCCTCGTCGGTGTCGATGTGGACTTCGAGCTTGAACGAGGGATCCACGCGGACGACGAGCTTGTCGAAAGTCATGGCGAGCGGGCCGTGGACTTTCAGCTTCATCGTGTCGAGGTGCTTGACGCCGTAGTAAGCGGCATCGTCGGGATGCATGTGGACATGCGGTTGGGCGCGGATGACGCCCTCGTCCATTTGGAAATAACCGTGCGGGCCCATCAGCATGCAGCCGGGCGTGCCCTTGATCGCGCCGGACATGGCGACCGGAATGTCGAATCCGAGCGAAATCGCGTCGGTGTAAGCGAGTTCGACTTGGTTCAAATCACGGCAGGGACCAAGAATGCGCAGATTGGAAATGATCCGGCTGCGTGGCCCGATCAAGGTGATGGACTCCTTCGCGGCGTATTGCCCGTTTTGATAAAGCCCCTTCATCGGCGTGAGCTGATGCCCGGGGCCGAACAGCGCTTCAACGGCAGCCTGCGTAAGGTGGCAGTGACGAGCGGAGATGTTGACGAGCAACGCGTTAGGTGCCTTGGAGGCCGCTGGCAAGGAAAGCCCCATGCTGGCGTAAACTTGCTCCCGAACGAGGTGTTCGACAACGGCTCGGGGCGTGGATTGGGAGATCGGTGCGGCCATCTGTGCGCCTTCGATCGGCGGATTGGATTGACAAGTCAACCAAAAACCCAAAAATTCCCAACGAAACAAAGATTTTCCCGAATCATGCTCGCCATCGACCGCCAACGCCGGATTTTAGAACTCCTCCACGGAACGGGTTCTTTGCGCACCATCGAGACCGCCGCGGATCTCGGCGTCACGGATGAAACCGTCCGCAAGGATTTCGAGATCCTCGAGAAACGCGGCGAGCTGATCCGCACCCACGGCGGGGCGAGCCGCCCGGAACGAATCCGGGGAGAACTCCCGTTCACCGAGCGCCAGGCGATCCGACGGGGGGAAAAGCAAGCGATCGCCCGCCTCGCTGCCAGCCGGATCCAAGCGAACGAGACGATTTTCCTCGATGCGAGTTCCACCGTGCTGACCCTCACCGAGTT
>JBFZFJ010000193.1:0-7329 GCA_041306405.1 Verrucomicrobiales bacterium
AGTGAGCAGTGAGCAGTGAGCAGTGAGCAGAGCAGAGCAGAGCAGAGCAGAGTAAGAGGTTAGCAGGGAAGGATTTAGGGCGAGGAGCGGCGTTTTAGGGAATTGATGAGGCCTTGGATCATTTTTGAGAGTTCCTTGGTCTCGGTGATCATTTCGCGCGAGCCGTCAAGGGCGGGCTGGCTGAGCTTTTTCCGCACGCGCTCGGAGATGTAGAGCTGGGTGCGGAGTTCGCCACAGGAACCTTTGCTGTAGCGGAGGAATTTGATGAAATCGGGTGTGCTGTCCCGTTCGCAGCCTTCCGCGATGTTGGATGGGATGGAAACGGCAGCACGTTGCATCTGATCTTTGAGTCCGAAATCTTTCGAATTATGGTTGGCTACATAAACATCCACTGCGAGTTGGCAGCCGCGCTTCCAGATATCGAGATCTTCAAATGTATTGATGTCAGGCATGGGAAGGAGTTTTGAGTGAAGAAGTGATCAGTGATCAGTGATCAGAGAAGATGAAGAGAAGATGAAGAGGAGAGGAGAGGAGTGGAGAGGAGTGGAGAGGAGTGGAGAGGAGAGGAGAGGAGTGGAGTGGAGTGGAGAGGAGAGGAGAGGAGTGGAGTGGGTGGAGTGGGTGGAGTGGGTGGAGTGGGTGGATTATTGAATTTTCTTTTCTGATCACTGCTCACTGATCACTCGGCACTTTTTCACAGCTCGAAGTGCTTTCGGCTTAAAAACGTCCAGCTCTCGTAGTCGAGCCGGGCGACGGTGATGAAGGGGCGGATTCCGAAGCGCTTGAAAACGGTGGTGCGGATTTCCTCCGCCAGGATCGCGGCGGCGACCGGATTGGCGGAGGCGGTGCCGATGGCGTCGGTGTCCTCGGCATAGATCACCGGGGATAACAGGACCCGCGCGATCTTGTGGATCTGGTCGAAGGATTCGTAGAACGCGGAAGGGGCGATCAGCTTGCCGCCGAAGGGGATAAAGGGCGCGGAGGGGTTCAGCGTGGCGGCGACCTTGTTGCCGAGGTCGAGGATGGCCGGGCTGAGGTGTTCCTCGTCGTGGCCAAGGACCCGCGCCATCACTTCGAGGAGGTCGGAAGGAATTTGTTTGGCGTGGTTCTCGCGGGTGGCGGCGATGGCCTGTGAGATTTCCGCCGGGGTTCCGGCGCGGGCTTGATGCAGGGCTTCCGCGGTATGTTGCAGGCAGAGCTCCGCGAAGTCCCAGAGGTCCGCGCCCTTGGTGCGGGGGGCGGGTTCCTGGGCCTCGAGGAATGGTGAAGCTTCGAGCATCAGTGTTTGGCCGCCTTGCTGAAGTTGGATTTGGTGCGGCTGGGAGCGCTGTATTTCCGCGGGGCCATTTCCTCGGCACTCGGATAGTCGGCCCGCCGCTCCTCGGCACGCGGGTAGTAAGGCGCCTCGGTCGGCTGCAGGCCGCGGACGGTCCGTGTCAGGTTGGGCTCGTGGGCGGGGCCGGGATTGTCCTGGTCCACCCAGTCGTGATCGCAGCCGATGACGGTGTTCGAGCGGAGGCGGTTGCTGGCATCGTTGTTCGCGCCGCGGCTGGTCGGGTCGTAGGATTTCGGGGTGACGACGAAGACGAGGCTGGTTTGCTCTTTGAGTGCTTCCTTGCTTTTAAAGAAGAAATTGAGCACTGGCAGGTCACCGAGCAGCGGGATTTTGGTGTTGGCTCCGGATTTGGCCTCGCCGTAGAAGCCGCCGACGATCAGGGAGTAGCCGTCAGGCACACGGGCGAGTGTTTCGACCATTGATTCGGTCACGCGGGGATAGCGGTTCTTGGTTTTCTCGCTGATTACTTCGCCACTGATCTGCGCCGACCGCGGGCGGAGTTTCATGCGGACCGTGCCATCCGGGAGCAGGGTGGGTGTGACCACCATGGAGATGCCGATTTCCCGGTGCTTGTCGGGGTCGGTGTCGATGCTCTTGTCACTGGTGTCGATTTTATAACGGACTTCCTCGCTAACGGTGGGGTTGTCCGATCCGCTGACCGCGGTGGTGGTGGTGGTGATGATCGGAAGCCGGTCGATGATGGAAATGGTCGCTTGTTCGTTGTCCTCGGTGATGAGGGTGGGGTTGGAAACCTGGCTGGCGAGGTTGCCCTCCGCCAGTGCGCGGAGGACGCCGTTGAGTTGGAGCGGGCTGAGCACGAGGTTGGTGCTGCCGGAGCCGATCGCGTCGGCGACGGGCGAGTCCAATCCGAAGACGGAATTGAGATCGCGGGTGACCTTGAGGGAGGTGCCGTCCTTGCCGAGAGATGCGGCCCAGTTGACGCCGGTGCGCTCGGCGACGCCGCTGTTGACGCGGAGGATCTTGGTTTCGACGATGATCTGGCCTTTCGCCTTGTCGATGCCGTGGAGCAGGTCGCGGGCTTGCTCGATGCGGTGGGCGGAGTCGATGATGATGATGGTGTTGGTCTTGGGCTCGAAGTTCACGATGCCGGTGCCGGGGCTGAGCATGGGTTTGATCAATTCCTTGATCTGTTCCATGTCGGTGGGGCGGAGGTAGCGGAGCTGATAGTGGAACTCGGCGCTCGGCAGTTGGGCGAGCTGGGCCTGGGTGAGGGCGTAGATGGTGTTGCCTTTGGTGTGGAGCGAGAGTCCGTACATGAAGGAGAGCTCTTCCATCTGTTGGAGGGGGTTGCCGTCGTTGAGGTGGCCGGTGACGAGGAACTCGGGGCCGGCGATCTTGGAGTTGTGGAAATACTGGCGGCCGGCGGATTTCGCGAGGAACTGGAAGATGTCATTGAGTCCGGCATCCTTGATGATAAAGCCCTCGTCGGACTTTTGCATTTCCTGTTTCTGTTGTTCAAGCGGGCCGAAGGGCGCGGCGGCTCCGGGTGCGGCTGGATCTCCGGGAGGAGCAGGCGCTGCAGGAATCTCCGAAGGCGCAGGGAGGCCGGAGGGTTCGATTGCGGGCAGGCTGTCTCCCGCGCCGGGAATTTCAGGGATTTGCGCTCCGGCGGCGGCCACGGCTTCGATCGCGGGATCGTCAGGGCTTTGGGCGTGGAGCATTCCCGCCGCAAGGATGGCGGCGGAGAGGGTGAGGAGGTTCGCGGCTTTCATGGTGGTGTGGTTGAGAGGTTCAGGCAGTTTCAGCGTGTGGGATTGGATGCTTCAAGTTCAATCGGGGCGTTCGGGCGGTCCGGGACCATGCCGGGAGCGGTGATTCCGTTATTTCCGGGAGTCATCCCGACCGGGAGCAGGTCGAGCTTGCGGGAGGCGGTCTCGCCGCTGTCGAGGTTGCGAAAGCCGATCTGGCGGGAGGTGACTTCGGTGACTTGGACGCGGATGGGTCTGCCGCGGAAGCTGAGCGGGAGCTGGTCGCCTTGCCTGACCGAGCGGGTTCCTATCAGGAATCGTTTTTCGCCGGGCATGATGGTGGTGACCACGATCATCCCGACGATGTCGGCGAAGGGGGTCGCCTGGATGGGCGCGGCGCGTTTCACGGCTCCGGCGACCGGGGCCTTGATGACCGGTTTCGCGTCCGGGTCCTGGAGCTGGCCGAAGGGGTCGGTGGCGCGTCCCCGCATCAGGAGCACGGAGGAAACCGATTCCAAGTAAGGTGCCAGCTCGTCGGCTCCCACTTGGCGGGACGGCAAGGTGTTGACCGGGGCGGCTTCCTTGGCGATGGGCTTGGCGGTTTTGGTTTCCTTGGGAGCGGAGGCCTCGGATGCGAGGGATTTGGTGTCGAAGTTGGCGGCCGACTGCGCGGAGGCGGAGGGCGCCAAAAAGATTCCGAACAGCAATAGCAGGGGCGCGACCGGGCTCCTCGAGTGGAATGGATGTTGGCGCGTGGGCGAGACGCCCACGCTCCTTGAAGTTAGTTTTCCCATGCGGTGTAGGTGACTTGGAAGTTGAGGAGCGAGGATTGGTTGGTGCTGGGATCGATCTTGAGCTCCTGGAGCTGGAGTTGCGGCATCCGGGTTTCCAGTTCGAGGAAGGCCCGCTGCATGGTGCGGTAGGTGCCGCGGAAGGCGATGCGGATCTGCGAGGAGCTCTGCGCGGAAATAGCTCCGAAGCCACCGCTGGTACTCGGGCGCTCGAAGGCGGTCTGTTGGATTTCCTTGGCCGGCAGACCCTCGGAAATCTCCCGCAGGTTGGTGGTAACGGCACTGGCGGTTTCCTGGGAGAGCTGGGTTTTCCAGCGGTCGAGGTGCGGGCGCTGGCGGCCGACCTGGCCTTCGATCTTGAGTCTGGCGAACCGGCCCGCTTCGTAAGCCGTGTAACTCTTCTGTTTGATCGCGGAGGAGGTGACCATGTTGGATTTCAGCATGGAGAAAATCCCGATCAGCACGGCGGTGGCGACGATGGGAAGGATGAGCCCAAACAGAATAATCGGTTGGCGGTAGAGATGCATTGGGAACTTTGAACGTTGAACTTCGAACATGGAACGTCGAACTGAAGAGAAGAGGAGAACGATTATTTCCGACGCTTTTCGGCGGTGTTGATGCTGGCAACGAAAATCCGGATGAGCTGATCGGTTTCCTGGGTGAGTGCTTGGAGCCGGTCAGAGTTTGGGAGTAATTCGGCGCGGAAGATGAGTTTCAGCCAGCGGTCGGATTCGCGGAGTTCTTTGAGTCCGAGACGGAGTTTGTGAATGAAATCAGCGGTGGATTCGGCTCCTTGGGCCTCCCCGTGGTGAGAGAGCGGAGCGGTCCCCGAACGCAGCAACTGGTTACCCACATGACGTTCCGCGTAATCACCCGCCAGGGAACGCGTCAGCCGGATGATTTGCGCTCCGTAGTCCAAAAGACGCTCTTCCAAATCATAAGGCTGTTGCGGGTCTTGTTTCATTTCAGCATTCATTCTCTTCGTTCAAAGTTGGAAGTTCGGCGTTCGAAGTTTGACGTTCACGGGGCTTTGGCGACGTTGATCGCCATCGGATCGGTGGCCTCGAAACGCTGGGTGATGGTGAGGTCGAAGGTGAACGGATAGGTCGATTGATCCGCATCGTCGATTTCCTCCGGCGGAATGTTTTTGTAGCTGCTGTTTTCCTGGGTGCGGACGTTAACGACGAGGTTGCGGTTGCCGGTGTTCGGGCTATAGGCGCTGTTGCCGGTGACGCGGGCGATCTCGCTGAAGTGGGCGGAAATGCCTTCGCGGGTGTTGAGGTTATTAAGGTATTCGAGGGCTTCGTCGCGGGCGTAGCCGGTGATTTTCCATTCCTTGACGAGACCGACCTTGGCCTTGCCGGGGGTGCTGTCGGGCTTGGCCGCGTGGGCGTAGGTCTTCACCAACATGCCGCTGTTTTCAGGGAACATGCGGGAGAGCGATTCCATGCTGGTCCACGCCTTGGAGCGGTCTTCCAGCAGGTTGTTCCAGTGCTCGGCTTTTTGTCTCTCGTTGGTGACCTTTTTGAGCCGTCCTTTAGTCAACTCCGTTTGGGACGGGTCGAACGACCATTCCGGACGGCGGATCAGATCGATCACGCCGAGGCCGAAGTAGGCGATGGACAGCACCGCGATGGCGAAGAGCGCGACCCGGGAGAGGCGGAGAAGCTTGAGCAGTCGCATGTCCGAGCGGCTGGGATGGATCTCGACGATGTCCCTGGGTGTCGGCAGGAAATCCTGGAGCGCCCATTTTTCCTCGAGGAGGATGGTGAAGGTGTGGCTGGTGGTGGATTCGGCTGGCGCGGCGGGCTGCGCGGAGATCGCCGGTTCGGGGCACCAGGCGGGGATGCCTTCGATGCTGGCTTGTTGGACCACTTCCACGCGGCTGGTGGTGAAGGTGATTTTCAGGTCAGCACTGAGCGAGGCGTCCACTTTTTCACCGAGAGGGAGGAGGAAGAGGTCGGGATCGACGAATTCCAGGGAGGCGTTGGTGGTGGTGAGCGCGTTGCGGAAATTGGTGGGCCGGCGCAAGCCGCGGTGCTGGAGCGTCCGGATGAGCCTCAGGTCGGCGTGCTCGTTGAAGAAGGCGAGGGCGGTGAACCACGGGTATTGGAGAATGCCGACGAACGGCTTTCCGGGCGTGGGTTCGACCGACTGGCTCAGTCCCATGATGACCACCAGCGGCGCGCTCAAGGCGTGGGTGATGACCGGGAAATTTCCGGTCTCGCCGGTTTCCCGAAGCTTGGCGATGAGGGGCGCGTATTGCTTGGAAATGGTGATGGTGGTGCCGATCACCTCGCTGCCTGCCGCCGGGTAGGGGAGTACGCGCCAGGCGGCTTGGTCGGCGAGAATCGACGAGTCTTCGAGAATCGATCCGGGGTCGGAAACGGCGGTGTCCCGGAGGTCGGCAAGGGCGGCGGGGTTGTCGAGCTCCGGCTTGAGCTCGGTGGTCGCGAACTCGTCGGCGACGTGCAGGATGACGCCCAAGGACGAGGCTCCGTGGGAGCGGGCGGCGCGGAGCGCCTCGGCGACGAAGCTGTCCAGCCGGGCGGGGTCTTGCAGGATTTCCTCCGAGAGGGACGGCCCGCTGCTCCACTGGGCCTTCTTGCAGTCGTGATAGAAAGTGGTGATGCCGGCGCCATCCGTGCGGATGTGCAGCTGGAAATTCAGCTCAAGGGCGTTCTGATACCATGCCGGATTGCTGGCGCGGGTGGTGTTGCGCAGGATCGCGCAAGCTTGGCCGTACTGCTTGAGGGCATTCAGGGACGTCGGATGTTGGAAAGTGGCCAAGGGACTGTAAAGTAAGGGAGTGCATGGCGGACGGGGGAGCGATCCGGAGAAGGAAAGATTTCGGGAAAGGGAACGGCTCGCCCGCCATGAGCAGGCGAGCCGTGGAATTGAACTTCCGGAGGGAAGCTCGGCTGGAATTACCAGTCTGCTGTCAACGTCGTCGCTGGAGCGTAGTCGACTTCGCCAGTGCCTGTGTAGGCAGCTGTCAACCACAGAACGCCTGCAGTTGGAACCGTGCCACCGCCGGTGTAGCTGGTGATGGCAGTGGCTGGAGGAGCCGGCTTGCGTAGATATGCGCCAACGCCATCGCTGGCAGCTCCATAGATAATGGCTTCGGTGCAAACTCCAGTGCCTTCCGTGAGGTTTTGCATGTTGGCATGACCGCGCACGGCTTGTTGGGCATTGCGGATGTTCAGGATGTTGGTGGAACGGTCGGAACCCTTCTTCCAGGCACGTGCGCCGATGAAGAGGATGGAGATGAGGGAGAGCAAGACAAGGATGACGACTGTCAATTCGAGCAGGGTCATACCGGACTTGGACTTCATGTTTTGGGTGTTGGTCAGTTTCATAGTGTGTTATTTTCTATTTTTTATTCGGGTGTGTTTGTTTTTTTGTCGGATTGAGAGCGCTTTTGGACTCGAAGGTTTCTGAGTTCTTCGGAGTTTGGAGCGGGGTCTCGGAAAGGGGTGGGAAGAGGTCTTAA
>JBFZFJ010000194.1:0-2603 GCA_041306405.1 Verrucomicrobiales bacterium
CGAGCTGGCGCTGGACCGAAAATAGCGTGACATTGAAATCCGATGAAATCGCCCTGCCATAAGACTCGCCGTAGTGATAGATGTGCAAAAGCACCGCTTCCGCAGCACTGCCTCCAAAAACTTGCCCAAGAGCCGTCATCTCCATGACCAAAAATCCAGGTCACATGACCTAGATTTCAAGTCAATAAATCCGATCCCATGAACCCGCCCGACTGGAAAACCTGCGACGAGAATGAGCTGTGGCGCTATGTCGCATGGCATCTTGAAGGAGAAGGCATCTCATGCGTCATGCAGGAGTTGGCCGTCTGGTGTGAGGGAGAAGGCGCCTCCCCGGCATTTCAGGAACTGGAGCGCAATCTGAAGAACACCCCATGACCTTCACCTCACCGGAATACTTCCTCCTCATCCCCGCCCTCGCGCTGGTTGGATGGTTCTGGCGCGGGCTGAAACTGCATTCGCCACTGCGGGCGGTCCTGCTGGTTCTAGCCGTCGTCGCGCTCACCGAGCCGGTCATCCAGCACCAGCAAAACTCGCTCGACCTCTATGTCCTGCTAGACCGCTCGGACTCGACGGAGGACCTGATCGACAAGGGCCTGCCGGAGTGGCAGCGCTTGCTGGAGTCCTCAAAACCCTCGCGCCGCGACACGCTGCGCTTCATCAACTACGCCGGTGAAGTCGCCGAATTCGGCGCGGATGGATCATCATTCACCGGCTCACGCAAGCTGACGAAGACCGGACTCGCCCTCCAATCCATCGCCGCGCAGGCCGACGAAAAACGCCCGTCTCGCGTGCTATTATTCACCGACGGCTACTCCACCGAGCCGCTCCACGAAGCGGCCGGCCAAATGCAGGCGCGCGGCATCCCGCTGGATTTCCGCCTGATCCGCGAGGAGACCGAGAACGATTCGCGCATCGCCCGCATCGGCTTCCCCGAGCGCGTCCAGGTCGGCGAGCCGTTTCTCATTTCCATCACCGTCCGCGGCGCCATGGACGCGACTTTCCCGCTCGTCCTGCGCCGCAACGGCCAGACGCTCACCGAATCATCCGTCACCCTCGTCAACGGCCTCGCCACCGTCGAGTTCACCGACCGCATCTCGCGCGGCGGCGGCTACGAATACCAAGCGGAAATCCGCCCGGAAAACGATGCCCATCCCGGCAACAACCGCGCCACCCGCTGGATCGAAATCACCGGCGGCCCGCGCATCGTGCTGGCCACCCGCTATCAGGACGACCCGGCCGCCAAGGCGCTTGAGGCGCTGGATTTCACCGTCGAGACCGTCACCGATCCATCGAAATTGAAACCCGGACTCATCGCCGGAGCGCGCGCCGTGATTTTGAACAACGTCCCCGCCCACGAGGTTCCAACAGACTTCATGAAATCGCTCGATTTCTTCGTCCGCGAGCAAGGCGGCGGACTGCTCATGGCCGGCGGCGAGCACTCGTTCGGCTCGGGCGGCTATTTCCAATCGCCCATCGACGCGCTGCTGCCGGTGTCGATGGAATTGAAATCCGAGCACCGCAAGCTCGCCGTCGCGCTCGCCATCGTGATGGACCGCTCCGGCTCGATGAGCGTCGGTGTCGCCGGCGGCCAAACCAAGATGGATCTGGCTAATTCCGGCGCGGCGAACGCCATCGACCTGCTAGGACCGATGGACCAGATCACCGTCTTCGCGGTCGATAGCGAGCCGACGAAGACCATCCCACTGACCCGCATCGAAAATAGAAAAGCCGAGCTCAGCGCCCGCGCCCGCAAGATCAAATCCTCCGGCGGCGGCATCTTCGTTTACGCCGGCCTCAAGGCGGCGTGGGACGAGCTCAAGAAATCCCCCGCCGGCACCCGCCACGTCATTCTGTTTTCCGACGCCCAGGATTCCGAGGAACCGGGCGACTACAAAAACCTGATCAAGGAAATGACCGACAACGGCGCGACCATCTCGGTCATCGGCCTCGGCACCGACAAGGACTGTGATTCCGCGCTGCTGGACGACATCGCCAAGCGCGGCAACGGCCGCATGTTCTTCTCGAACCAGCCGATGGACATCCCGAAAATCTTCGCGCAGGAAACCGTCACCATCGCCCGTTCGGCTTTCATCAAGGACCCCGTCGGCGCGCAAGCCACCGGCCGTTGGGCGGAAATCTCGCCGAAGCCGATCGGTTGGTTCGAGCAGGCCGATGGCTACAACCTCTCCTACGCCCGGGAGGACGCCACCGTCTCGCTGGTCTCCACGGATGAATACCTCGCGCCGCTGGTCGCCCACGCCCGCCGGGGCCTCGGACGCAGCGCCGCGGTTTCATTTCCGCTAGGCGGCGAGTTCTCCGAAACCGCTCGAAACTGGCCGGGCTACGGCGATTTCCTCCAGACCATGGGTCGCTTCCTGATGGGTGAGGACACGCCGCCGGGCATCGCCTTGCGCCATCGCCTCGACGGCACGCGCCTGACACTGGACCTGTTATATGACACCGCCGCCTGGTCGCAAAAACTCTCCGCCATGCCGCCCAAGGTCCGACTGCGCGACGACACCGGCGGCGCCACGCTGGATCTTCCGTGGCGGCGGATCGCGCCCGGCCATTTCTCGCTCACCCGCGATCTCGAGGAAGGCAGC
>JBFZFJ010000195.1:0-3438 GCA_041306405.1 Verrucomicrobiales bacterium
GGATCAAGAATGCTTTGTTCATCAAGACCACCGATTTTGCCCGGCCGCCAGAACTCTCGCCCTGTCCCACGCATGGTCATCACTGGTATGCCAACGCGGAGAGTTACTTTCTGATCGGCGACGCGGCCGGCGAGGGGATGAAGAGCCTGTTGAAGTAATTTATTTCCGTTAGAACCTGCATCATGAAGCCATCGATCAAAACCATCGGCCTGCTGGCCGCAATCGCGGCGGGCCTCACCAGCCCGCTTTTCTCACAAGTTCCCGATCTCACCAAGGACACGCAGTCGTTGGACCGCAAGCTCACCTACAATCTGGGCGCGACCGGCATGCGCGGCTGGATCCATACCAAGGCGGAGACCAAAGCTGATGCCGACTATGGCCGGACGACCGGAGCAAGTCGCCAGATTTTGGTGACTCATATAGGGGCGAATTCGCCGGCCGACGGCGTGATGCAGGTTGACGATGTGATCCTGGGTATCGACGACAAGCCCTTCACGGCTGATGCCCGCAAGAGCATCGCCCGGGCCATCCAGGAAGCTGAGAAGTCGCCGGTGGTTGGAGCAAAAGGAAACCCGAAAATGACCAGCAGCGGCAGTTTGGTGTTGCTGCGCTGGCGGGCGGGCAAGACCGAGTCGGTTGCACTCAAGATGCGTGTCTTGGGCACCTACAGCGACACCGCTCCCTACAATTGTCCCAAGTCGGCAAAGATCCTTGAAGAAGCTTGTGCGGCGCTGCAAAAAGAGACCGACATGTGGAAGGAGGTCAGCGCCCTCGCCATGCTGGCGACCGGCGATCCCCGCTACCTGCCGCAGATCAAGGCCATCGCCCAAGAGGTCGGACCCTCGACCCTCAAATACGACATGCCCAAAATCGGCATGGGAGTATGGCGCATGGGTTACCTGGGCATCTTCCTCAGTGAATATTACCTGCAGACCGGCGATAAGTCGGTGGAACACGCCCTCAATGAGGTCTGCGTCACATTGGCCAAGGGCCAGAGCATGTATGGAACCTTCGGACACGGCATATCCGCACGTACCAAAGACGGAAAATTCCATGGTTCCATCGAGCCCTATGGCGCAGTGCTCGAGAATGCTGCGTCAGCCAACCTGGCCATCGTCCTCGGTCAACGTTGCGGACTGAAAGATCCCGAGATCGATGCCGCCGTGATGCGGGCCAACGGATTCTTCGGTTATTACGTGGACAAGGGCTACCTCAACTACGGCGAACACGAGCCCTGCTACAGTCCTGATGGAGGCCACGCGAACAACGGCAAGGGCCCCATCGTCACCGTCATGTTCGGAGTCCAGGGTGATCGCATCCGGGAGACGCAATATTGGTCCAAGATGAGTGTCGCCTCTTATCTCAACACCGAGGTCGGGCATACCGGCCAGGGCTTCAGTTATCTCTGGCGCATGATGGGGGCCAACATGGGTGGGCCTGAGGCGGCGGCGGCTTTCTTCAAAGAGATGTCATGGCATTTCGATTTGGCGCGTCGTTGTGACGGGACCTTCACCTACGATGGCGGTGAAACTCATAGCCCCGAGAGCACCGAAGATAACACCTATTATGGCAGGAGCACCTGGTACGGCTTGAGTCCGACTGCGTCCCATATCCTGTCGTATGCCGTGGCTTTGAAACAACTCTGCATCACCGGCAAAGAGATGAAGCCTGTGAAGGCAGGGGATGAGACGAAGGCTCCCGCCTGGTTGACCAAGCAGGAGGTCGCTGACGCGATCGCCGCCGGTCGTTTTGAGCAGGAGCAGAAGAAAATGAGCGTCGAAGAATTGACCAAGGCCCTGGGCAACTGGTCGCCCACCGTCCGCTGTCGTGCCGCATGGGAACTGGTCGCGCGGCCTGATACGCGTTCTCTGGTGCCGCAATTGATCACGGCGGTAGAAGGCCCCGATGCCTGGTTGCGCAAGGGCGCCTGCGAGGCGCTCGGCCAGTTCAAGGCTCCCGAGGCCCTGCCCGTCTTGATCCGCCTGCTCCATCACGAGGATCGCGGCCTGCGCTGGCTGGCGGCCCGGGCCCTGGAAAATTTCGAAGCTGACGCCGTCGCGCCCCATGTGGAGGCCCTCCTGCAGGCCCTCATCACCAACAGACAATCGAACGACCCCATCGACTGGAGCGATCCCCTGCAGTTTGCAAATTACGCGCTGTCCAAGACCCTCTTCAACGGCAAAATCACCGCCGCCACCGCCAAGACCCGCAAGGATCTGCTCCTTCCCGCCCTGCGCACCGCCATGCAGCTGCCCACCGGATATGCCCGCAGCCAAATCAGCAACCTCATCAGCAAGCTGACCGTCGAGGAAGCCCAAGCACTGGCCTCAGACCTCGTTGAGGCGGCGCGCACGGTCTCGCCGGCCGACACCATGTTCGGCAATGTGATCCGCATGGAGGGCGTGAAGACGCTCACCAAATATCATTTCGAAGAAGGCATCGCGGCCGCGGTCGATCTGGCGAAAACCCAGGGCGGGCACGGCAGCCAAACCCGCACGGGCGAGATCATGGAAATGATCACCGCCTACGGATCCGCCGCCAAACCGCAGATCCCTGCGCTGAGGGAGTTGATTGCCAGCCTCAACGCCGAGGTCGAACGCGGGGTGTTTCCCGGCGGCGAACTCAATAACATGCGTGTCGGCGCCGTGGAGGAAGCCATCAAGGCCATCGAGGCCGCGAAAGATCATCCCCCACTCCGCAGCACCACTCCACCACCGGCAAAATGAATCCAAACAAATAGCCGTTCCATGAAACACCATCTCCTCAATCTGATCAAGAAGCCCTAAGCCGCATTCCCCAAAAATCTGAATACCAACGAATCAATGACAATGAAACCAACTGTAATCCTAACCGCAGCGCTGCTGTGTGTCCTCTCGCCGATCTCCTTCGCCAAGCCTATCAAGGTCTTCATCCTCGCCGGGCAGTCCAACATGGAAGGGCAGGGATCGGTGGATCATGATTACAACGGAGGCAAGGGCAATTTGGCCTGGTCGATGAAACACTCGAAGAGCGCCGACAAGATGAAAAAGCTCAAGAATGAAAAAGGGGAATGGGTCGTCCGGGATGATGTGCAGATCTCATTCAAGGTTGGCGGCGACAAGATCCTGAAGGGTGGCCTCACGGTGGGCTACACCGGTTATGCCGCGGACGGATCGAGAAGCCACATGGGACCCGAGCTTGGGTTCGGTTTTGTCCTCGGCGACTTCTACCAGGAGCCGGTGCTGTTGATCAAGACGGCGTGGGGCGGGCACAGCCTGCACGGGCATTTCCGTTCGCCAAGTTCCGGCAAGCCGGCCTATGATACCGGCAACTGGCCGAAACCCGAGGATGTCGGGCAGTCTTATCGCCAAATGGTGAGAGAAGTCCGCGCCGCCTTGGCGGATCTCGGGGATCAGAAATATGAAATCGCGGGTTTTTACTGGCAGCAGGGCTATAACG
>JBFZFJ010000196.1:0-6863 GCA_041306405.1 Verrucomicrobiales bacterium
ATGAGGAGTGGTGATTTTTGATGGGGAGAGAAGAGTAGCCTCCGGCGGGAGAGGGTGAGGTGCGGCGGTCATAGACGCGCCGCTACAGGGGCCATGCACGGAGCGAGACGCTCCGGCAACGGACTTGGGGCGAGACGCCCGCAGCCACGCGGCAGGAGGAACTGGAGCAGGAGATCGAGGACTTCAGTCCGGACTGGGGAGGAATCGAAGACGGACTGAAGTCCTGGACTACGTTTGAAGAAGACGCGGCGCGGGGTCAGGCGATGAGCTTCCGAGAGGCTTCCCGCCCGCGGACTTTGGCCCGCAGGTGCTGGCGGAAACGCTTGCTCCGTTGCTCGACGAATTCCGGCGCGTAAAGCCGCAGGGCCAGATTGCGGAAACCATCCCTCAACTCGTCCACACTCATGTCGGTGGGACGGAAGTTGATATCAAACAAGGTGCAGCGTTCGGTCGCATCCGCAGAGAGCAGGCGGCCTTCTTCTGATAACCGTTTCCACAATGGGGTGCCGGGAAACGGCGTGAGATAGGTGATCTGAACATCGTAAACGCCGCTCTCCTCCACGAAGCGAAACACATGTTCGAAACTCTCCGGTCCGTCGCCATCCAAGCCGAGGATGAAGCAACCGTTCACGGTGATTCCATGGCGTTGGATCGTCTCGACCGCGCGCAGGTAGCGGTCGGTGCGGCGCGCCTTCCAGTTGGATTTCTGCTCCACGCCATTGAGCGACTCGAAACGCGGGCTTTCAAAGCCGATCAACACCTGATGGCAGCCGGCGTCGCGCATCATTTTCAAGAGGTCCTCGTCGTCGGCCAGCGAGACGTCGGTCTCGGTAAACCAACTCAGGCCTTCCTTTTCCAATCCCTTCATCAACTCGCGACCATGGCGTTTGTCGGCGAAGGTATTGTCATCGGCAAACTCGATGAACGGCCGGCCGAACAGCTCTTTCAAGCGCCGCACCTCGGCGAGCACCTTGTCCACCGGCTTGGTGCGGAACACCGGTGAGAGCCGCATCGAGGCCGCGCAGAATTCGCAGGCATAGGGACAGCCGCGCTGGGTCTGCACGGTGAAACGCGGGTAGCGCTCGGGAGATAACAGCTCGAATCGCGGCATCGGCGCATTGCGGAAATCGAAGGGCCCCTTGATGCGCGCGTCGTAAACCGGTTTCAGATCACCGCGTTCCAGATCGCGCAGCACTTCCGGCCACACCACCTCGCCTTCGCCGATGACCAGGGCATCGACGTGTTTCGCGGCCTCCTCCGGCGCTAGCGTCGCGTGCAGGCCGCCAAGGATCACCTGGATGCCTTTTTCGCGAAAACGCGCGGCCATGGCATACGCCTCCTTCGAGGTGGCGCTCAGCGTCGAGAGCGCGATCGCATCGAAGCGGTCCGGCACCTCGTCGATGTCCCGCACCTCGAGATACTCCGCGCCGATGTGCGGCGGCGACATGCCCGCCAGCGTTAGAAGCCCGAGCGACGGCAGCGCCTCGATTTCGCGGGCACGCCGGGCCACGGCGGGAAACGACAGCCCGAGCTCCAGCAGTTCCGCATCGACGAGCCGCAGCCCGCTCATGGCTACATATCCGATGTTCATGATCGTGAGAATAGGATGATAGCGATGCCCGCCGCGGCGGACAGCACAGGAATGAAAAACAAGTGGCGGAAGGGTTTCCACCAGGCACAGAGGAAACAACAGGACGGCATCGTGATCAACGCCACCAGCAGGGAGATCGATCCGAAGCGCGCGGCAGCGGCGGGGACGCCGAGCGGTGCCAGCGAGAGCGCGTAAAACAGGTTGATCAGCCCGATCCCGAAAAACGAGATGTGGCCGAGCCTGACCATCCGCCGCTCGCGGCTGCCGTAGCCGCCGAGCCAGTCCTCGCGATGGAACAGCATTCCCATCACCGCGCCGCTGAGCACACCGCCTAGAAAGCCGGACCATCCGGCCATGAGTGATAGTTGAAGCGGTTCCATCGGAGGATTGATTGGCGGTTAGTGGCTGGAGGCGTTGACGAGACCGTTGAGGGAATTGACGAGACCCGGGCCAGTTCCACGACCGCGGCGGGGTGAGTAAAATTCGACGAGTTCTTCGACGGCGCGTTCCGCCACGACCAAATGTCCGGCAGTGGTCGGATGCACGCCATCCCAGAAGAGATAGTCGTCCGCATTGTTGCCGGAATCAACCGCTTCTTGGGTGGCGTTCACCAGGCCGAATCCTTCGGGATCGGCGGCGATTTCCCGGATCAGGCCGGCGGCATCGAGGCGGATCGTCGGAATCCCGGCGGCGTCCAGCGAATCCAAGGCCTTGTCCAGCCCGGCGTTATAGACGTCCGTCAGATAAGACAACTGCGCGCTGCCAACCGGCCCGAGCGAGCGCCCGAACGGCGTGAGTCCGAGGTCAGGCAGGTTGGCCACGAGAATGTGCCGGGCTCCATGGCTGGCAAGCGCGACGACCGACTGGGCGGTGTTTTGCACCGCGTGATGAATGGTCAGGCCCATGTTGCCGCCGAAGGTCAGGGTGGTGAAAAGATCGTTGGCACCGATCCAGACGGTGTGGAGCGCGGCGGGGTAGGCCCCTCCGGTGTAAAGGAAGGCGTTTCCGGTGTCCGACAGGCTGTCGCCGAAGGTCACGATTTTCGAATACGGCTTATCCGCCGCGGCGGAAACAGCGGTGAGGACGAGCGAGGCGGCGAGCGCGCGACCGGTGTTGCGGACGACGGATGATAGTTTGACGGGGTTCATGATCATGTTGGTTTGGAGTGGGGACCGGCTCCGGCCGACCTCGCGGTCTGGGAGCGAAACTTCCTCCCGACACCCAACAATCCGGGAAACCCGGCGCAGGTTACGCACCCGGCCGCATTTTTTGAAAATCATCCCATCCCACCCGACTACGCCCAGTCCGGGCGCGCCGTCTCGAAGCGCATCGCCTCGCCCGTCCGCGGATGCTGGAACGAGAGTTTCCAGGCGTGGAGCTGGAGCGGCGGAGCTTCGGGATCAAGCGTCTGCGTGTCGCCGACGCGGCGGTCTGGCAGATACGCCGGATCGCCGACGACGGGATGGCCGAGCTGCCAGAGATGGACGCGGATCTGGTTGGTCCGGCCGGTTCCCAACTTCGCCTCGATCAAGGTGGTGCCGTCCGCGCAGCGCTCTATAATTTCGAAATCAGTGCGCGAGGGCAGGCCGTCTAACTCGTCGATGCCGCGGGTGCCCATCACATCGGGTTCGGCGGAAATCGGAGCTTCTGAAAAGAAAACGTCCTGTGCCGGATGACCGAGCGCGCGGACGAGGTAGCGCTTGTCCACCGCGCCTTCGAGGAACTGGCGCTGCAGCAAGCGGCAGAAGTGGCGGGTGCGGGCGAAGACGACGAGGCCGGTGGTGTTCGCGTCCAGCCGGTGCACCGGACGCGGGTATTTCGGCGCGTAAACCCCGTTCAAAATGTGTTGGAGCGTGTTGCGGTGGAAGCGGCCGCTCGCGTGCATCGGCAGCGGCGCGGGTTTGCGGACCACCAGGATCGCCTCGTCCTCGTGCAGCACTTGGATTTCCGCGGACACGGGCGGCTCGACATCCGGCGGGAAGATTTGAACGACTCGCTCGCCGCCGCGCACGACGTGGTCTTTTCCACGGACGCTGCCGCCGTAGTTTTCGAAGCGCCCGGCTTCGCAGCGCGACTCCCATTCTGTTGGAGAAACCTGCGGGAATAGTTCGACCAGCGCTTCGAGCAAGGTCCGCCCGTCGAGAGCCGCCGGGATGTTGACCGGGCGGCGGTTTTCCTGCGGGACCGAGCCGGGCAAGGGATTTGAAACCTTGGCGATCGCCTTGTGAAGCCGCGTGATCCGCTCGGCCATTCGTGCCGGCTCGCTGACGAAACAATGCGGGCAGCTCACGCCCTCGACGTGCCGCGGGTCCTCCTGGTCCGCCGCGTCGAGCGGGGCCTGACAGGCGAAGCAAACCGCGTAGCCGGACTCGCGCAGTCCGGGGTCCACGCCCACGCGCTGGTCGAAGACGAAGCACTCGCCGTCGTAATGGTCGCCGCCGCATTCCTCGAAGTATTTGAGGATGCCGCCCTCGAGCTGGTAGATATTCTTGAACCCCTCGTTCTCCATGAACGGCCCGGCTTTCTCGCAGCGGATGCCGCCGGTGCAGAACATCACGACCGGCTGGTCCTTGAGCGCTTCCGGCAGTTTCCGCACCGCGTCCGGGAACTCGCGGAAGGTGTTGATGTTAGGAATGATCGCGCCCTTGAAGGTGCCGAGCTTCACCTCGTAGTCGTTGCGGGTGTCGAGCAAGGTCACCGGACGACCCTCGTCCAGCCAGCGCTTCAACTCCGCGGCGGGGATCTTGGGCGAGGTATAATTCGCCGGCCGGATGCTCTCCATGCCGAAGGAGATGATCTCCTTTTTCAAGCGCACCAGCATCCGGTTGAACGGCTGGTCGTCGCTGAGGCTGATCTTCGGTTCCAAGCCTTCGAGGCCCGGAACCTGCCGCAGTTTCGCGAGCAGCAAGTCGACGGATTCCGCCGCTCCGGCGACGAACAGGTTGATGCCTTCGGTGCTCAGCAGGATGGTCCCTTTCAGCCCCCACGCCTTGCAACCGGCGCTGAGATTCTCGCGCAACTCCTTGAGACCCGTTAGCTCAGCGAAGCGGTAAGTGGAGATATTCGTGACAGCGGACACGACGGAAAAACAGCACGAAGCCCGCGCCGATGCCAGTGAAGAAACCGGAAGTTACGGAATTCTCCGGTTTTGATGGCCATGCGTCTGACCGTGGCGAGGTTCTCGGCCGCGTTTTTTGTCGCGGCGGCCCCGCCATCTAAAGCCTTGAAGAGGCACCGCCGCAGGGCTATCCCGGACGGGTGCTGATTCGACACCGCCTTGAAGACCTGCCCGCGCTTGGCGTCCCGCTGCATCTCGCGCTCGGCGTTTTCGATGGCGTCCACACCGGCCACCAGGCGGTGATCGCACGCGCGGTGGAAGCCGCGGCCCGCGAGGGCGGCTTGCCCGGAGTGCTCACTTTCGATCCCCATCCGATCCGCGTGATCGCGCCGGCCAAGGCGCCCACCGCCTTGTTAGGAACGCTCGCCCACAAGGCGCGGGTGATGGAAGGGCTCGGCGTGCGGCTGTTCATCCCCTTGCATTTCGACATCGAACTCGCCCGGATGGAAGCATCCGAATTCATCGATAAACTCACGGCCACCCCCGTTAGAACCATCGCCGTGGGCGAGGACTGGCGCTTCGGCCACAACCGCGGCGGCGACGTCAACTTTCTCCAACAGGAAGCCGCCAGGCGCGGCTTCAAACTGGAGGCCGTGGCACCGGTCATGCACGACGGCGAGCGCGTCAGCAGCACCCGCATCCGCCAGGCGATCCGCGATGGAAATCTCCACGCGGCGGAACAAATGCTCGGCCGCCCCTACTCCGTCGCCGGCAAAGTCATCGAAGGCGAGAAACTCGGCCGGACGATCGGCTTCCCGACCGCCAATCTCGCCACCGGCGAGGCCCAACTGCCGCCCGACGGCGTCTGGGCGGTCCGGGTGCTTCTGCCAGACGACCGCGACTTGCCGGGCGTCGCCAACCTCGGCCTGCGCCCGACGGTCGGCGGGGACGCCCGCACATTTGAGGTGCATCTGCTGGATTTTCCCGGCGATCTCTACGGTCAGGAACTCGAAATCCGTTTCCAAAAACATCTTAGGCCCGAGATCAAGTTTCCTTCCATCGACGCGCTCCGCCTTCAAATCCAACAAGATGCGGATGAGGCGAGAAAGATTCTGACCGTGTAATAGGAATCACCGGCTTGACAGAAACTAGTTCACGTGAACACTCACCGCGTGAACACTTCATCCCCGCTCTTCATCAAGGTCCGCAAGCTGATCGAAACCAAGCTTTCCCCCTACTTCCGGCCTCAACCGGTCCGGCGGCGGAGGTTCGAGGTGCAACTGGAATTTCCGTGGCATTCGAAAAGATGAATTTCGCGGATTTTGCGCTTATCTTTGCGATTTTCGCCCTCTATACGTAGCGCCGACCATTCCCATGGAGACGCACAAACCCAATAACCATTTCCTCGGCCGTGCCGCCTTGCTGGCCGCCTGCTTGATTGTTCCATCGCTGGCTGGCGAGACACGCGGAGGCTCAAACCTTGCCGCAACCGAAGTTTCACGCCGCAGCGCCGCCGTTGACGAAGCGCGGGAACTCCTGAGAAAAGGCGATGAAGCCTACACCGCCGGCCGTTATGCGGAAGCCGTCGAAGCTTATGCGGGTGCCCGCGAGTTGATTCCAAACGCCCCCGTTTCCGCCGAGCTGCGGTCCGCCGCCGCCGAGCGCTACGCCCAGGCATCCGTCGAACAAGCGCGCGTCCTCTCGCGCAACGGCGATGTGGCCGCCGCGAAAGCCGCCGTGGACAAGGTGCTCGTCGAATCCGTCGCCCCGAACCATCCGGGCGCGTGCGCCTTCCGCGCACAGCTCGACGACCCAATCCGCACCAATCCCGCGCTCACCAAAGAGCACGCCAAAGACGTCGATTCCGTGCGCCGCCTGCTCTACACCGCAGAGGGCGCTTTCAACCTCGGGAAATTCGACCAGGCGAAATCCACCTATCAGGACGTGCTGCGCATCGACCCGACGAACTCCGCCGCGCGCCGCGGCATGGAGCAGGTCGCCGCGGCGAAAGCGGGCTATCAGAAGTCCGCTTACGACCACACCCGCGCGGAGATGCTCAGCCAGGTCGACAGCCAGTGGGAGCTGCAGGTTCCCACGCCGGATCTCGAAGCGGCGCTTGTCGATCCCGGCGCGGGCTCCTCGGAAGCGAATTTCGTTTCCGTCAGAAACAAACTCGACCGCATCATCATTCCCAAGATCGCGCTGGATCAATCC
>JBFZFJ010000197.1:0-4193 GCA_041306405.1 Verrucomicrobiales bacterium
CAAGTCTGTGTGAGCCGCCGCCGTCGGCTCGATCGCCCAGCTCGCCTATTTCCTGATGATGGCCCTCGGCGGCCCAAAACAGCGCGTTCTTCGCCTTGTCGTGCTCCATGCTGGCGGCGACTCCGCTGGTTTCCATCCAAGCCAGCGCGCGGCGGCTGGCGTCGAACTCGACGGGCAGCGTGACGACCGAGAAAACCGTGGTGACTCCGAAAAGCACCACCCACGCCCACAGCATCATCGGGCTGTGGGCCACGCCAATGCCGAGAATACCGATGATCATCAGCCAGTTAAGCATCTTGCTGGAGAACTCTACGGCAGGCACGAGCTTCGAGCGGAGTCCGAGCCAATGGTAAGCCTGCTGGTGCTGAACGGCGTGGCCGCATTCGTGGGCGGCAACGGCGGCGGCGGCCACGGAGTTGACCGAATAGACCGACTCGCTGAGATTGACGGTCTTTTTCGTCGGGTCGTAGTGGTCGGTGAGGTGGCCGGGCGTGCAAATGACCTGGACGTCGTTGATCCCGTGCTGGCGGAGCATGGCCTCGGCGATCTGCGCGCCGGTCATGCGGATCGGGATTTGCGAATACTCGTTGAACCGGCGCTTGAGCGTGCCGCTGATCAGGAAGCTCGCCAGCATGGAAACGCCGATGATGACGATGTAGGTCATCGAAAAACCGCCGGGAGCGAGGCCGACTTGGGCGAGCGAGAGAATGTCCGAATTCATGGGGCAATGTTTACGGCGCTTTGATTTTGTCGCAACTGATTTCCTGGTGGAAAAGGCCGGGGATTTTCCAATGGGGAAGTGTTCCGACTGAGACAATCGGAAAAGTGCGAACGCGCGTAGATGAAATCCAGAGCCGTGCGTGCGAGCGGATTTCTGACTTCAGGAAATTCGAAATCGCGTGCCCGGTCGCTGGCTCCTTCTGCGATTTCCAGCAGCCACTCGTTCGGCGATTCGCGGTATGCAGCGATTTCACGGCTGATTTTCTCCGCCTTCGGGATTGCCGGTTCCAAGTAGGTCCGCGTCTTGCTCAAAGCGAATTGGCGGGCTTCCCGGACGATGATTCCTTGCGCGAACCACGTCGAGGCCAGCAGGGCGAGTGAGATGACCGCTCCCAGCAAATTGAGGACTGCGAGAAGCCTGGTGCTGGCGGTCACAGGCTGCCGATAGATCGTCGTTCCGTCAAAGACGGTTTTGGGAATGCGTCCCGGCTGTCTCAGCCGGAACACGCTCTTCGATCACGCGAGCGCCAGCAGCGACTCGTCCCAGTCTTTCCACACCGGATCGAGGTTCTGCCCGCGCAGCATCGCGGCGACCTCGGCCGGGCTGCGGGTGTCGTGGATTTGAAACTGCTCGGTCGCCTTCTCGCAGCCGGATCTTTCGGTGAGCTCCACGCGGCGGCCCTTCACCGTGAGGTGCAGGTCGTCGCTGCCCGCGCCGGTGTAGCCGCCCGGCTCGGTCTTGGCCCCGGCGGACATGTGGGTGACGCCGAGCGTGGCGATCGCGTCCCGCAACGGCGCGGGCTCGCGGGTGGAGACGACGATGCCGACCTGCGGGAAAAGCAGCCGGAAGACCGCGATGAGGCGCACGAACTCCCTGTCCGGCAGATAGAGATCCGGGTCCGGCTGGTATTCGTAATTTCCCGCATACGGCCGCATCCGCGGGAAGGCGACGGTGAACTGCGCCTTCCAGCAATGTTTGTATAAATACTCCAGGTGGGCGCACAGCGCGAGCGCCTCGGATTTCCAGTTCGCCAGCCCGAACAGCGCGCCGATCCCGATGCGCCGGAAGCCGCCGGCATACGCCCGCTCCGGGCAGTCCAGCCGCCAGTCGAAGTTCTTCTTCGGCCCGGCGGTGTGGAGCTGGGTGTAGGTCTCGCGCTGATAGGTTTCCTGGTAAACGACGAGCCCTTCCGCGCCGTGGCCGACGATTTCCGCGTATTGGTCGTCCTCCATCGGCCCGACTTCGAGGGCGAGGGTGGGGATGAACGGCTTGAGCGCGTCGAGGCAGTTTTGCAGATAGCCGTCGGAGACGAACTTCGGGTGCTCGCCGGCGACGAGCAGGACGTTGCGGAATCCGAGCCCGTGGAGATGCCGCGCCTCGGTCACCACCTGGTCCACCGTTAGGGTTGTCCGGAAAATCCCGGCATCGCGCGAGAAGCCGCAGTAGCTACAGTTGTTGACGCACTCGTTGGAGACGTAGAGCGGGGCGAACAAGCGCATCGTCTTGCCGAAATGCCGCCGCGTCACCTGCTGGCTTTGCCGAGCCAGCGCTTCGAGCGGGCCGCCGGTCTCCTCGGAAACCAGCTGCAGGAACCGCCGCATCAACGGCGTCGGGCGTTTCAAGAGATCGGGAAATACATCGGCGAAGGCCATGGCGGGCGGAATGTGCTTCTTCAACGGGCGCACGTCAAAGGTGGTTTGTGGAGTTTTAAGGAGGCATGGAAGTCCATGAAGCCCGCGTGAAATTTCCATGAAGGCGGGTTTCTCACTCGTAAATCACTCCAAGCCGGAAGATGACACGGGGATGATTCGTCAATTTCACCGGCTGTTATTCATCGCGGGGATTCACCCGCCCGCTGGGGGTGAGCGGGAAGCTGCGGGATTTGGATTTCAGCAACCTTTCGCCGGGAGATCTGGCGGTGACCGCGGATGGCCGGCATGTGATGGTTTATCTCCGCGACGGAAAATGGATTCAGGCGGATCCGCTGGCGGCCAAGGTGATCGTCGGCCATGCGGTGCGGGATGAGATTTCCTGGTTCAACTCGCGGGTGACGATGCACCGGTGGATGGTTTTGGAGTGAGCTTGGCGCGGAAGCCGGGATCTTGGGGCTTGAGCTCAGGAACGGCGCTTGGCAGTTTCCGCTCGTGATTCCCCAACAAGACTCTCCCAAGCCGCCGACTGTTCTTGTGTTCTGGATCATCTGGTTCGCGATTCTGCAAGGGCTGGTGGCGATCCAGTTTTTCGTGGGCGGAGGGATTCCGAAAGGGGTGGATCAGGCAAATCCGCCGCAGTGGGTGCTGGCGGTGGCGGGCGGTTTGGCGCTCGCGGCATTGGCGATCCGGTTCACTTGGATCCCGCGCATCAAGTCGGTTCCCAGGAAGCTGCCGGCGATGATCGTGGGTCTGGCGTTTTCCGAGGGGATCGGGTTTTTGGGAATGTTCGTGGTGGGGAACGAGTTTCCGGCGACCCGGCTCAGCTGTCTGGTGCTGGCGATCTGCTGCATCGTCAGCCTGGCACCGGTGTATGCCAAAGAGCGTGCCGAGAACGGGCGCTTCTAACGGGGTGTTGGCCGTGAGCGGCGGTAGTGTCTTGCCAGCCCTTCGGCGAGCGCGTCGGCGTATTCGTGGAAGATCGAGGGCTGGAGTTTTCCGGAAATTTCGCGGAGTCCGCCGTAGTCGCCTGCCTGGATGCGGGCGTGGTCGATGGTGGAGTTCATGACGTAGGGTTCCATGAAAATGACGGGGCAGTCGTAGAGTCGGTTGGCGAGCAGGTTACGGACCCAGAGGTAGGGCTGGCCGGCGACGGGGCGGACGGTTTTGGACTCGGCCGGGTAGGCGTAGGCTGGCAGACAGCTGATCTCGGCGAAGGTCCCGGCGACGGTGGCTCCGACGAGGACTTCTTCCTGATGGGTGCGTTGGAGGAGTTTTTGGAGCAGGGCGAAACGCTGGTCGGCGAGCAGGACTTCCTCGTCGGTGTAGGCACCGTTGAGCAGAAGATGGAGGTGGGAGCGGTCGATGAGAATGGGTTGGTTAGGGTCGCCCCAGGCTTCGGCGTTGAAGTGGAGGCAGAGGACGAGGTCGGGCTTGAGCGACTGGTTGACGAGGTCGGCGCGGGCGCGGATTTCGGCGGTGCGGTAGAAGAGGCGCTCGGCGAGTTTTTGGGGCGATCCGGCGGTGGAATCCTGGGCGAGCGAGAGCAGGGCGTCCGGGCGGATGGAGGTGACGGGTTCGGTCTTGTCGCGGACGAGGGAAACGGTCGCGCCGAGGGCTTCGAGCCGCGGTTTGAGGAGGTTCGCGACCAGGAGGGTCATGTCGCCTTCCTGCACGGGTGTGCCGCTGCCGACGACGAACCAGCGTTCCTCGAGTTTCGCCCACTCGCCGCCGATGTGGCCGGGGTCGATGGCGATTTTCAGGTCGGCGAGGGGCTTTTCCGGAGAGGTCGGCGGGAGTTCTTTGGCGGAGCGCCAATGACG
>JBFZFJ010000198.1:0-12859 GCA_041306405.1 Verrucomicrobiales bacterium
GCGCTGGATTTTTCCGGTAAAAGCCTGGCGACGAGACGCGCGGCGCGTTGCGGAGTTAGGGCGAGGCGCTGGCGTTCGCGGAGGGCGGCGAGTGTTTCCTCAGCGGTTTCGTCGCGGCCGCCGGAGTCGGTGCCGAAGGTGAGATCCGCCGGTGCTTTGACGCGGCGGGTGCGGGCGAGCGACTCGCTGCCGAAGAAGAATTTCACCTCGGGCACGAGTGGCGCGAAGTCCGGCTCGGCGTCGCGCATGGCGGCGAGCCGGGTGCCTTCGTGGGCGGCGTTGATGGCGTCACAGTAGGTCTTGACGATTTCCGGGCGACGGCCGCGGAGTTCGGTCTGATAGCGGTAGCGTTGTTGGGAAAGCTGGTTGAACGAGGCCATCCGGGCGTCGATGGCATCGGCGACGAGGCGGATGGCGGAGAGCCGGTGTTCGAGATCGCGCAGGGCTTTTTCCGCACGATGATAGGACTCGTTTTCATCCCAGTGATAATGGGCAGCGAGGCCCTCCGCCAGGCGCTCTTTGACGAGCGGGTCGTCGCGCCGGTCGGCGATGGTGGAGCGCAGGACTTGCAGCCGGGGAAGCAGGCCGTTTCTACGAAGAGCATCGTAGCAAACCATGTGCTGGCCCGCGCCGAACTCGGCGTAAAGGAGCCGCAGGGTTTCCGCCGGCGAGTCGCTGAGGCGCTGGCGGCGGTCGAAGAGCGAAATGAGTTTTTCCACGCCGTGGAGCTGGATGATCGCGCTTTCGAGGCGGGCGTTGCAATCGGTGACGGTGCTGCGGATTTCGTCGGACTCCTGCAGGCGTGGGTCGAGGATGTTCGGGCGTTCGAGGGTTTCGCAAACGCCGCGGACGGTGTCGGCGAAGGTTTTGAGCTCGGCGATCTCGTCCTCGGCGAGTTCGCGCAGCAAGCGGAGCAACGGACGGAGGCCGGGAGAAACGAGCGCCCAGCGTTCGTGCAGGCCGAGTTGCTGGTCCTCCAGCCAGCGCGAATCGCAGAGGCGGTTGAAAAACTGGCCGGCGCGTTGGCGGGCGTCGCGGAGGGATGCGCCCTCGTCGTCGGCGAGCACGATGTCCGGGTGGGCGGCGAGGATTTCCCGGATCAGCGCGATCGCCTCGGCATGGGGTATCCGCCCGGCCTCACCCGCGACGTCGGCGAGGCGTTCCGCGCAATCGACGTAAATCGCCGCCGATGGCCGGGTCAGCGGACGGAAAAAGTCCCGCGAGACCGAGGCGAGGAGTTTTTCACTGAGATTCGGCGAGGACATGCGGCGGAGCCGACTTTTATGGGTGCGGGGCGGACAACCCAAGCAAGAACTGTGTGGCCGAATCTGAATTTTCGAAAAAATCGAGTTGCATCCAACGCCTGTGGAAGTCATCCAAGGGGCTGTTAACCCCTATATTTCCTATGGCTGACCGCGAAGACAAGAATGCAGAAAACGTGCCCGGCAAGTTCTATGTGGACAGCCAGTGCATCGATTGTGATCTCTGCCGGGAGACCGCGCCGAATAATTTCACCCGTGCCGAGGACGAGGGCTATTCCTACGTTTTCAAGCAACCCGAGAATGACGAGGAAATCGCGCAATGCCGCGAGGCCATGGAGGGTTGCCCGGTGGAGGCCATCGGCGAGGATGGCGACGCCTAAGCGCCACGCCGCCATGAAAAAGCCGCCGCGCTCCAGCAGAATCCGAGAGGAAATCCTGCGGGAATGGCGCGGTGCCGAGGAGCCGGCGGACCTCAACGCCGGCATCCATCTCGCGCAAAAATTCGTGGCCGCGATCCTGCGCGCCGCCGGGGCGGAAGACGGCCTGCACGAGGATCAGGTCCGCGCGACTTGGAAGGAACTCGCCGGCGATTTCATCGCCCGCCACACCGAGCCGATCTCCGTGAAAGGCGGGAATCTCGTCCTGCGCGTGACCCAGCCGGCGCTGCGCTTCCAATTGGAGCAAATGAAACCCATGCTCCTCACCCGCATCCGCAACCAGCTCGGCGAGGGGCGGATCAAATCCATCAAGTTCCAGCTCGGCTAGACTCCCCTTCCCCATGTTTCGCAACCTCATCTTCGACTGGTCCGGCACGCTCGTGGACGACCTCGGCCCGGTGATCGAGGCGACCAACGCCGTGCTCGGGAAATATGAAATCGCCGCGCTCGATCGCGAAAGTTTCCGCCGCGCCTTCCGGCTGCCTTACCGGGAATTCTACGCCGAGCTGCTGCCGGATGTCTCGCTGGAGGAATTGGAAGCCCATTTCCGCCCGGCCTTCGACGCCGCCGTCACCCCGGTCACCGTCCTGCCCCACGCCCGCGAAAAGCTCGAATGGTGCGGCGCTTCCGGCATCCGCGCCTTCGTTCTCACCTCCATGGACACCGTCGCTTTCGAGCGTCAGATGGACAATTTCGGGCTGCGCCACCATTTCGAAGCCACCTATTCCGGCGTCTTGGACAAGCGGGAAATCATTCACCAGATTCTCGAAACCCACGGCCTGGCCCCCGCCGAGACCGCCTTTGTCGGCGACATGACGCACGATGTTGAAACCGCGCGCCACGGCGGCATTTCCTCCATCGCCGTGCTCACCGGCTACAACCACGCGGAAATCCTCGCCGCCGTCCGCCCGGATCTCACCGTTCCGGATCTCGGAGTTCTCCGCAACCTGCTCGACCGCCGCCGCGGCGTTTCCCGGCCCGTCGCCACCGTCGGCGCACTCATCCACGATGGGAATGGCCACGTCCTCATGGTCCGCACCCACAAGTGGGGCGACCGCTGGGGCATCCCCGGCGGGAAAATCGAGCGCGGCGAATCCTCCACCGACGCCCTCCGCCGCGAGATCCGCGAGGAAACCGGGCTCGAGCTCCGCGACATCGAGTTCGCGCTCGTCCAGGACTGCATCCTCTCGCCCGAGTTCCAGCGCCCCGAGCATTTCCTCCTGCTCAACTACGTCGCCCGCGCCACCACCACCGCCGTCCAGCTCAACGACGAAGCCGAGGAATTCCTCTGGCTCTCCCCCGCCGACGCCCTCGCCCTCAACCTCAACCAGCCCACCCGCTTCCTCCTCGCCGAAGCCCTCGACCGCGACCTCATCCCCCATGCACCCGCCTGATACCATCGAAATCCGCCGCCTGCGCGTCAGCACCCTCATCGGCGTGCCGGACGAAGAACGCGCCGTTTCCCAAACCCTCCTCGTCACCATCCGCATGACCCCGTCGCAAGGCTTCGACGGTCTGGCGGATGAAATTTCCCGCACCGTCGATTATCACGCCGTCTCGCAGGAAATCGAAGCCCTCGCCGCCGCCCGCCCGCGCCGCCTCATCGAGACGCTCGCCGTGGACATCGCCGACCACCTGCTCGGAAATCACCCGCTCGCCTGCGTCGCCATTTCCATCGAGAAACACATCCTCCCGAACACCGAGTGCGTCGCCGTGCACATCGAGCGCGGGCGCTAAAGTCCCGCCCGCTTTCATCTCCCAGCCTTGACCGATCCCGGTTCCGGGTGCAGTCTGCGCCTCAAAATGAAATCAAGCTTCCTTAACTATCTGCCGATTTTCGGGCTAGCGGCATTCGTGCTGAATTCCTGCGGACCGACGGTTCCCGGACAATCCGACTACCTCAAAGGGCTCGGCGGTCCGATCCACCAGCCGACTTCCGGCGGACCGCATCACCCGGCGCCGGCGATCCCGGACGACGTTTCCTACTGGGACGGCGACAGAGCTCTGGGCAGTCCGCTGATCAAAATCAACCGCGGCCAGCAGAAGGCGTTTTTCTACAAAGGCGGCACGCTGGTCGGGATTTCCCGGATTTCCAGCGGCACCGAGGACCACGGAACTCCTGCCGGGAAATATAAAATCAGCCAAAAAAACGCGGACCACGTCTCGTCGATTTACGGGGTTTTCAAAAACAAGGCCACCGGGATGACGACCAATGACAACGTGGACATCCGGGTGGATAAAATTCCTCCGGGAGAAATTTTCTACAATGCGCCGATGCCGAATTTCATGCGCTTCAACGGTGGGATCGGCATGCACACCGGCTATCTTCCGGGCTACGCTGCCTCACACGGCTGCATCCGGATGCCACACCACATGTCCACCCACTTCTTCGAAAACGTCCAAATCGGCACGCCCGTCATCGTCGAATGAAGACTCCGACGCCATTTCTCCCGAACTCCGGCAAAACCTTGGAAATCACTCCCGCCGAGGTCGCCGCCTGGGTCCGTCTGCCGCACGACCAACGGCCGCGGTTGATCGATTGCCGGGAAGCCGACGAACTGGCGATCTGCCAAATCGCCGGCAACGAGTGGTTCCCGCTCGGCACCTTTCCCGAAGCTGGCGAACGGCTGACGGCGGACGACGCCCGCGGGGTGGTCGTTTACTGCCACCACGGCATGCGTTCGCAGCGGGGCGCTTTGTTTTTGCGGGCGCACGGAGTGAAAAACGCCTTTTCCATGAGCGGCGGAATCGACGCTTGGTCGCGACTCATCGACCCGGAAACGCCGCGGTATTGAGGGCCACTGTAGCGGCGCTCTGTGAGCGTCGGCGCCCATGTGCCGCGCGAAGTTTCTTCGTTGGCGTCCCTTTGGCATCACGGCCGCAGGGGCGGTTAGCGACGGTCGCAGACCGACGCTACAGAGCTGAGCAGCCACGCGCGGTAGGGCGCGGCGACTTCGGCGGGCTCGAGCGCGAGGATTTCCGGCACTTCGTAGGGATGGAGCTCGGTCAGCGTTTTCTCGAACGCAGGGAACGCGGCGGCGGTGGTTTTGAAAATCGCGAGCGTCTCGGCGGCGGTTTCGACCTTCCCCTGCCAGCGGTAGATCGACTCCACGGCGGGCAGGAGATTGACACAAGCCGCGAGTTGCGCTTCAACTAGGACCGTGCCAATCTGTCGCGCCTGTTCGGAATCCGGGAAGGTGCAAAGGACCAATAAAACGTCGCTCATGGCCTCTCCTGAACACCGGAAATCCAAAACAAGCAATCACAAGGTGAAATCCGGCTTTCTCGAAAAGCTGGTCGCCCGTCTGGATCGCGTCGTCCCCGGCGACGTCCAGCAGATTGTCACCCGCTTGATCCGCGAGAAGGGATTCCTGGAAAAAGTCTTCGAGGCGCTCCACGAGGGCGTGATCATCCTCGATCCGAAAGGCGTGATCGGCTTCCTCAACCACGCGGCATGCCAGTTTTTCGGGCTCGATCCGGAGCGGGCGACCGGCGAGTTCATTTCCACCCAGATCCGCGGGCTGGACTGGACGGTTTTGGGCAAACCCGGCCGCACCATCAGCCGCGACCTGGAGGTTTTCTATCCGGAGAACCGCTACCTGAATTTCTACCTCGCGCCGATCGATGGGACGGAGGGCGACCACCAGCCGCTCGGCTACGTGATGCTCGTCCGCGACCTCACCAGCACCCGCGCGGAGGCGGAGGAAACGCTGGAATCCGAGCGCCTCAACGCGCTCACCCTGCTCGCCGCCGGCGTCGCCCACGAAATCGGCAACCCGCTCAACTCGCTCGACATCCACCTCCAGCTGCTCGGCCGCAAGCTGCGCAAACTGCCGCCCGGCGAGCGCGGCCCGCTGGAGGAAAACCTCACCACCGCCCGCGCGGAAATCCAGCGGCTGGACCTCATCCTCAAGCAGTTCCTCCACGCCGTCCGGCCGACCGCGCCACTCCGCGAGAAGCAGGACCTGCACGCGATCCTACACGAAACGCTTCGCCTGCTAGAGCCGGAGCTCGCCTCACGGAAAATCGCCGTGCAGCTCGATCTGGCGGACTCGCTGCCGCCCGCGTTCATCGATCCGGGCCAGTTCCAACAGGTTTTCTACAACCTCATCCGCAACGCGTTCCAGGCGATTTCCTCCGACCACGGCCACGTCACCATCCGCACGCGGATGAACGATTTCGAAACCATCATCTCCATCGAGGACAACGGCACCGGCATCTCCCCGGAGCACATGGGCGCGCTGTTCGAGCCTTACCGCACCACGAAATCCTCCGGCTCCGGGCTCGGCCTGCTCATCGTCCGCCGCATCATCCGCGAGCACGGCGGCGCGATCGCCATCGAGAGCGAGGAGAACCAAGGCACTCGCGTGCTGATCAATTTCCCTCACAAGGAGCGGCCGGTGCGACTGCTCGTCGCGCCCGAACCGGATCCGGTCATCGACCTCTGATTTCAGCTTTTCAGTTTTCAGTATTTCAGTTTTTACCCCTATGCTCCCCACCTTGCTGATAGTCGAAGACGAACGCGCCACCCGCGAGGGACTGCGCAGCGCGCTGGAGGAGGAGTTCGACGTTTACATGGCGTCCAGCGCGAGCGAGGCGCTGGCGATTTTGAAATCCGAGCCGATCAAAATCCTGCTCACCGACCTCCGGCTCGGCGGCGACTCGGGCATGGACCTGCTAGGCGCCGCGCTCGCCCTGCCCGAGCCGCCGGTCGCCATCATGATGACCGCCTATGGCTCGGTGGACACCGCGGTCGAGGCGATGCGCCGGGGCGCGTGGCATTTCGTCACCAAGCCGCTCAATCTCGACGAAGTGGAAATGCTGCTCAAGCGCGCGCTCCGCAACCGGACGCTCGAAACGGAAAACCAACAGCTCGTCCAACAGGTCAAAAAATCCCACAAGCTCGACCGCCTGATCGGCAAATCCGCCGCCATCGGCCGGGTTTCCGAACTCGTCCAACAGGTCGCGCCAACGCGGGCCACCGTGCTGGTCGAGGGCGAGTCCGGCACCGGCAAGGAAGTCGTCGCGCACACGCTGCACCATCTTTCCGGCCGCCCGGCGGCGAAAATGGTGATCGTCCACTGCGCCGCGCTCTCGCCGCAGTTGTTGGAAAGCGAGCTTTTCGGCCATGAAAAAGGCTCGTTCACCGGAGCCTCGCAACGCCGGATCGGCCGCTTCGAACAGGCGGACGGGGGCACGCTTTTCCTCGATGAAATCGGCGAGATCGACGCCTCCACCCAAGTGAAACTGCTGCGCATACTGTCCGAGCGGACCTTGGAACGCGTCGGCTCGAACTCGCCGATCAAGGTCGATGTCCGGGTCATCGCCGCGACCAACAAGAACCTCAAGGAGCTGGTGGAGAAAGGAACCTTCCGCGAGGACCTTTATTTCCGGCTCAACGTGGTGAAAATCGAAATGCCGCCGCTGCGCGACCGGCGGGAGGACATCGTCTTGCTGGCGGGAAGTTTCCTCCAGGAATTCGCCAAGGAAAACGACCGCCCGGTCAAGCCGCTGGCGGACGACGCGATGCAGCTTCTGCTGGGTTATTCATGGCCCGGCAACGTCCGCGAACTCCGCACCGCCATCGAGCACGGGGTGGTCATGAGCAACGACCCCGTCATCGAGGCCCGCCACCTGCCGCAATTCCTGCGTTTCCCAGCCGCCACCAGCGGCATTTCCTCCCCGCCGACCAAAAACACCCTTGCCGCTTCGGCGGAATTCAACTTGCATGCGCTCGAAACCAATACGATCCGAGCCGCACTCTCCCTCGCCGGAGGAAACCGAACTCATGCGGCGGATCTGCTTGGCGTCAGCCGCAGAACCCTTCAGCGCAAACTGAAGGATCTCGGTCTCTGAATCCACCGCCTGCTTTTAGCCCCATTTTTCATGAGTATCACTTCCTCCCAGTTGGACACCGGTATCCTAATCCGCCGCAGTCTGTTTTTCCTCGTTTTGATCATCCTGACCCTGGGGAACCTCTTCGTCCTGTTCCGCGGCCTGAACTCACCGCAGGCGATGGACCAGGCGCAGATTTCCCGGGAAATTGCCCGCGGCAACGGTTTCACCACCAAAATGATCCGCCCGGTCGCGTATTATCAGGCGCAAAAAGCCCAGAACACCTCGATTTCCCTCGTCGGATTCCAGGATACCTATCACTCCCCGCTCAACCCGCTGATCAACGCCGCGGTCCTCAAACTCATCGGCGCGGATGATCCGGATGCCTGGCAGATGGGCGAAAACGAGATGGTCTTCCCGCTCGACCGGGTGATCGCCACCGTTTCCACCTTGTTCTTCCTGATGGCCATCGGGGTGAATTACCTGCTGATTTCACGCATCTTTGACGCGAAAATCGCCGGCGTCTGCACGATCCTGATGCTGTTTTGCGAAACCTTCTGGAACTACTCGCTGAGCGGACTGCCGCAGATGTTGATGCTGCTGCTGTTCTCCTGCGCCATTTATTTCGTCTATCGCGCCGTCGAGACCGCCGCGGAAGGCCGGATTTCCATGACTCCGGCCGTCATCGCCGGCGTGTTCTTCACCCTGCTGGCGCTCACTCACTGGATGACGGTCTGGATCGCGCTGGGCTACATCATTTTTGCGGCAATCGCCTTCCGCCCCCGCGGCATCGTCGGACTCTCGGTGATGGCGCTGCTTCTCGTCGCCGCCATCGGCCCGATGTTGCGCAACGAAAGCATCACTGATTCGCCCTTCGGCACGGCGTTTCTGACGCTTTACGGCGGCTTGGGCAGCGGCTCGGAATCCGCCGTGATGCGCACCATCGACCTCGAGGCCGAACCTCTCGTGCTCGACGGACTCATCTCGAAAATCCTCCGCACCACCCTCCTGCAAGCCACGGATATCATTCCTTTTCTTGGCGGCATCGTCATCGCGCCCTTGTTTTTCATCTCACTCCTACACCCGTTCAAGCGCGCGGCCATCGCCAATTTCCGCTGGGCCATCCTCTTGATGTGGGTGAGCGCCGCCTTCGGGCTGGCGTTCTTCGGGATTTCCAAAAACGAACTCGACCCCAACCAACTCCACTTGCTCTTCGCGCCGATCATGATGGCTTACGGTCTCGCGTTCATTTCCATCCTCTGGAGCCGCCTCGATTTCGTCGCCACCACGCCGATTCTCCGCAACGTCCACCACTTCGTGATCATCGGGATTTGCGCGCTGCCGCTGATGCTCGCCCTGCCTATGAAAGTGCGGGTCGGAATGCACCTGCGCGACCGCGGCGGCGTGCCGCATTGGCCACCTTACTTCGCCCCCGCCCTCAACAGCAAAAAAGCCGGACTCAAGGGATGGATCACCGACAAGCAAATCACTTTCTCCGACCAACCGTGGGCCGTCGCCTGGTATGCCGACCGCGTGAGCGTCTGGCTGCCACCGACTTATGCCGGCTTTGAAAAAATCGAAACCATCGCCGCCGACCTCCAGACTCCCTGCGCCGGCGTGCTGATCTCGCCCCTCTCGCACGGCTCCGGCTCGCTGACCGAAATCGCCGCCCAATACAAGGATTTCACCTTCATGGTCCTCGATGGCCGGACCTTCTTCACCAACGATCCGTCCGGCGTCTCCCTCTTCGACAAGGAGCCGAAAATCCAAGGCGTGGCCAAACGTTACCCTTACCGCCGGTCGCTCGTGGGCATGGACATGGTCTATTACGGCGACCGCCCGGTCCGCACCGCCAAGGAAAACTAACCGCCATGGCTCGCCGCAAATCCAGCGCTGAAGAAGACGACTCGACGCAACCCACCTTCGAGCAAGCCCTCACCGGCCTCGAAACGATCGTCGAGGAGATGGAGCACGAGCACCTCGCGCTCGAGGATCTCGTGGCGCATTACGAAAAAGGCTCCGCGCTGCTAGGCCGCTGCGAGTCGATCCTCCAGTCCGCCCGCGACCGGATCGAACTCATCACCCTCCGCAACCAGAACGAAATCCCACTGGGTGCGGTTAACAAAACCGCGGATGCCGCCGAACCTCCGGACGATTCTGACGACGACGACGATAATGACATCCGCCTCTTCTAAGCCCCCGGCCCTCGGCCCTCTGCTTTCCACGATTCATTCACCCTGCGATGTCAAAAATCTCGCTGACGAGGATTTGCCGAAGCTCGCGGCGGAAATCAGGCACACGCTGATTGATTCGCTGTCGAAAACCGGCGGCCATCTCGGCCCCAACCTCGGCGTCGTCGAGCTGAGCGTGGCCATGCACCGCGTGTTCTCCACGCCCCGCGACAAGTTCGTTTTCGATGTCTCCCACCAAGGCTACGTCCACAAAATGCTCACCGGCCGCGCCGCCCAGATCCACACGATCCGCACCTACAAGGGCCTCAACGGCTTCCTCCTCCGCAGCGAGTCCGAGCACGATTCCTACGGCGCGGGCCACGCCGGCACCGCCCTGTCCGCCGCCCTCGGCATGGCCGCCGCCCGCGATCTCGCCGGCGGCGACAACCACATCGTCGCCGTCGCGGGTGATGCCGCTTTCACCTGCGGACCGACGCTCGAGGCGCTCAACAACATCGCCGAGACAACCCGGAAATTCATCGTCGTCCTCAACGACAACGAATGGTCGATCGATAAAAACGTCGGAGCCATCGCCCGTTATTTCAACGCGCTCCAGACGCATCACACCTATGCCGCCGTCCGCCGCCAAGCCGCGGACTTCGTCGAGAAAATCGCGGGCAAGGCCGTCCGCACGCTCGCCCACAAAGTCGAGGAAGGCGCGAAAAACCTTCTGTTCCAGAACGTCTTGTTCGAGAAATTCGGCATGCGTTACTTCGGCCCCATCGACGGCCACGACCTACCGCTGTTAGTCCGCACCTTCGAGCACCTGAAGACGCTTCACGAGCCGGTCGTCCTCCACATCATCACCGAGAAAGGCCGCGGCTATCAGCCCGCGCTCGACAACCCCGGGAAATTCCACGGCCTCGGCACCTACAAGATCGAGGACGGCTCCACCGATGCCACAGCGACACCGACCTGCTCCGACATCTTCGGCCGGGCGGTCACGGAGTTCGCGAAAAAGGACCCTAAAATCGTCGCCATCACCGCCGCCATGCCAGGCGGGACCAAGCTGGAGACTTTAAAAAATGAACTTCCAGACCGCTATTTCGACGTCGGCATCGCCGAGGAACACGCCGCGCTTTTCGCCTGCGGTCTGGCCACCGAAGGCTTCCGCCCGTTCCTGGCCATCTACTCGACCTTCATGCAGCGCGCCTATGACATGATCATTCATGACATGGCGCTGCAAGGACTCCCCGTCCGCCTCTGCATGGACCGCGGCGGTCTGTCAGGGGATGACGGTCCGACCCATCACGGGCTGTTCGACATCGGCTATCTGCGCCACATCCCCGGCATCATCCACATGCAGCCGAAGGACGAGGACGAGTTCGTGGACATGCTCCACACCATGGCGAAACACGACGACGGCCCTACTGCCATCCGCTATCCGCGCGGCGTGATCAAGGGCACGCCGATCAAGCCCGCGCCTCAATTGATAGAAATCGGCAAGGCCGAAGTCGTCGCGGACGGCACCGACGTCGCCCTCGTCGGACTCGGCACGATGTTCGAAATGGCCGAGCGCACCAAATTACAACTCGAAGCGAAGGGACTCTCGGTCGCGCTCATCAACCCGCGCTTCATCAAGCCGCTCGACGCCGCCGTGCTCCAGGAATTCGCCCGGAAATGCAAAGTCGTCTGCACCTTCGAAGACCACGTCCTGCTCAACGGCTTCGGCGCCTCGGTGATTGAAAATCTCCACGACGCCGGCATCCACACGCCGGTCGAGCGGATCGGCTGGCCGGACCAGTTCATCGAACACGGCAAACCCGAAACCCTCCGCAAGCTCCACGGCCTCACTGCGGAAGTGGCGGTTCAACGAGTGCTCCAGCATTTTTCCTGATCAAAATACCGCGAAATCAAAATAGAAGGCGACATCCGGCGTTTGGCGGATTATATATGCCGTGTGGCAAACACCTTACAAGACGGAGATCAAGACCCCGAGCTGTCGGGGCGCGTGGAGTCACCCATCGCGACCTACGGCACCAGCATGAAAAAGCCGGCTTTGCTGGAAGCGATGGATCACTGGCTGGAGGTGCTGCGGCACTTCGGTCTGAGGGCTTCGGCAAGCGCTGGCAGTAGCTTCAAGCAGGTCCGCGAGGCCTTGCGCCAAGGGCTGCCACGGAGCGCCTTCGAGCAACTCCGCGCGGATCTCGGAGTCTCCACCGAGGAGCTCGCGGAAATCCTCGGCATCCCCACCCGCACGCTGGCGCGGCGCACGGATCGCTTCAAACCGGATGAATCCGAGCGCCTGCTGAGGGTTGGTTCGGTAATGGCCAAGGCGGCGGATGTTCTCGAAGACCCCGCCGCGGCCCGCCGCTGGATGACCCAGCCGAAACGCGCGCTCGGCGGCCTCACGCCGTTGCGTTGCTGCGACACCGAGGTCGGTGCCCGCGAGGTGGAATCCCTGTTGGGCCGCATCGAACACGGGGTTTTCTCATGATCCGGGCCTTCCGCCTCTGCAAGACGAAACATCTGGCAACCGCCTTCACCGGCGAGGGCGCGCGGCTGAACGGCGGCCGCTGGAATTCTCCGGGAAACTCCGTGGTTTACGCGTCCTCATCGTTGTCTTTGGCCACCTTGGAGGTGCTGGTGCATCTGGAGGATCCGGAGGCGTTCACTCGCTTGTTTTCATGGGTCGCGGTGGAAATCCCGCATGACACAGTGGAAACGGTAAACCCCTCCACACTTGCCAGCGGGTGGAACCATGACGAATCGGGCCCGGTCTCGCGGGCGGTGGGAGACGCCTGGCTGCGTTCGATGCGCAGCGCCACCCTCGCCGTGCCCTCGGTGGTAACGCCGGGAGAGTGGAACTATCTCCTCAATCCGGCCAACTCGCATTTCCCGCGCGTCCAGATCGGCCCGTTCCAACGATTCCGACCGGACCCGCGCTTGTTGCACTGAATACACTGTTTTTGTGACAGCAAAAGGAACGGAAATCGTCACATTGTCCGAAAAGAATCGAGATTTGGTGTCAACCTTTTGATGTCATACCATTTAGCTTAATAAAATAGGCATATGGTTTTCTTCGAACCGTTTAGTTCGGAGCGCAGGTAGCTGTTCAAAAACAAAGACAGGACTCGGCTGGTATCCTCCCAGT
>JBFZFJ010000199.1:0-19147 GCA_041306405.1 Verrucomicrobiales bacterium
CTATCCGCGAGATTGGATTACAGCAACCGATCATCGTATCCGCTGACGGCTTCATTGTTTCAGGCAATCGCCGCCATGCTGCCGCCAAGATCGCAGGCCTAACCCATGTCCACGTCGTGATGATCGATGCGAGGATGGAAGACCTCACTCACGCGGAACGAGTGAAGCTCCTCATCGATCACAACAAGGGATCGAGAGTGAAGACCGCCGCCGAAACCATCGCCGAAGCCATGGCGGGAGTAGATACCGAACAGGCTGTTCGGCAGATGCGGGCGCGGAAATCCCAAGTTTTCACCATGGCGCAAACTTCATCAGGCAGAGTGGAAGTTACCACTACCGGAAACCGCCGCACTGATCCAAGAGCACAGCGCGGAGATTTTTTGGAGGCGGTGCTTAAGATATTTGGAAACCTACTTGATCGGAACATGCTCCCGACTTCCGAGCGTCATATTCACTACAAGCTCCTGAGCATCGCTCCCAAAACCTCGAAAGGGAAAAAAGGGAATCCCTATGGCACCGACGCCAAGGGAGATCCTGACAAGCTCTCAAAACTCCTCACAGACGCGAGAAGCGCGGGTCTGATACCTCATTGGTGGATAGCCGATGAAACGCGCGGCGGATACGTCACTGAGCATAGCGGCGGTGTTGGCGAATACGTGGCGAGCGAAACCAATAATCTTTTCGGGAGCTACTTCTATAATATACATGAAGACCAGCCCGCGCATCTTGAATTGTTGGTGGAGAAAAACACGATGTTTGAACTCATTCGGCAGCATATAGCTGCACCGCTGAGAATTCCACTTACATCCGCCCGAGGCTATTCCTCGTTTCCCGTAAGTTGTGGAATAGTCGAACGATTCAGAAAGTCGGGCAAGGATCAACTCATCATCATTTCAATTTGCGACCATGATCCCGAGGGATTCGATATGCCGCAGGCGATGAAGAAATACATCGAAATAGATCACGGTATCGAAGCAGAAATTCACCGTGCGGCCATTACTACCGAGCAAATCGATAAATACAATTTACCTCCCTGTATCGGTGCAAAAGAAGAGTCATCCAGGTTCAAGAATTACGTGAAGCAAACCGGAATGACTGACGCATGGGAATTGGATGCTTTGGAACCTGAGTTTCTAATCGAGGAAGTCAGTAAGAAATGCCGTTCGTTCCTCGACATCGAAGCATTCAACGCGGCGTGGAAGCGGGAGCAAGATGCCGACGTTAAGCTCACTCAACTCCGTGCCGCTATCGCAAAGCAAGTCCCGTTCCTCATGGCGGAAATCGAAAAACTCAACTCATGAAACCCCTCGAAGTCCTAACCATCCTCATCATCGCGATCCTCGTTTCCGAAATCCTAACCGCAATCATCCAATGAGCGCCAACCCTAACGAAACCATCGCCACCGATCTGGAGGGCGAGCTAACCACCCGCCGCCCGGTGACCGTCGCCGACCACGCGCTGTTCATCAACAGCCTGCTGACCGAGGCCGACCTCGACGAGATCGACGAACTCGTTGCGGAACTCCGCGAAACTCAACCGGAGGGCGAACGATGAAAATCTCATCCCGCCCCCGTGCACAGCGTGACCTCTTCGCTGAGGCCCGCGAGAAATACAGCATCGCCGATGTCTGGGGAATGTTCCGGCTCCCCGGCGAGCCGAAGCCATCGTGCAAGAGTCCATTCCGTGAGGACAAATCACCATCGTTTTCTATCCACAGCGACGGCAAGGCATGGACCGATCACGCTACCGGCGACGGCGGCGACGTGGTAGAGTTTATCATGCACGCCATAGGCGGCGACCACAAGGCCGTCCGGGAGTGGCTGAGGGAGCGACTCGGCATTGACTACCACGACCACGACCCCGTCACGGCACCCAGCAAGCCCGCCACGGCACCGCAACCGCCCAAAGCTATATCATGGCCCGCCGAGCTTGTGGAAGGCACACAGGCGACATGGGAGGGATTCGCAAAGCATCGCGGACTAACCTTCCCGGCTGTTCATGCGATGGTTCAATCTGGAATCCTCCGGTTTTGCAAAATGCCGGACGGCTCGAAGTGTTACGTCATCACCGACGACAGCCGACGTGCCGCTGAGATCCGGCGCATGGACGGAAAACCTTTCGGCGAGTCGAAGGCCTATCCGCTCCGAGGCGTGATGAAGTCATGGCTCCCAGGTCTTGAATTGCTGAAATCGGCACCGAGGGAAACCGCGGTCCTGGTGACCGAGGGGGCGACCGACCTGCTGTCGGCGATTGATATCTATTCGCGCTATCGGCGGCATCATGCGGGCTGGAATTCATGGCAACCCATCGCGCTACTTGGCGCGACGTGCAAGACGCTTCACACCGAGGCCGAGGCTCTAATCAGAGGACGGCACGTCCGCATCATTCCCGACGGCGACGCGGCCGGCGATGTAATGGCCGATCACTGGACCGGCCTGCTCCGCAAAATAGGATGTCACGTCGACGTGGTAAATCTGCCGCGCGACACCGACCTGACCGACCACCTTTCCTCCATTTCACCCACTGACCTTTTTTCCCTATGAACTTTTCCATCACCAAAGCACTTCCACCACAATCCGACGACGATAAATCGAAACCCGACGCAAAGCCCGGTCCGCTCACGTTTGAATTCACCCGAGCCGACGCCCTCGCCGATACAGAGGGGGCTTTCGACTTTGTGGAGGATCTACTCTCGGAAGGTGCCGCCAGTGTCGTCTACGGCGCCAGCAATAGCGGCAAGACGTTCTTCGTTCTCGACCTTGGCGCCCACGTGGCGACCGGGAAAGACTGGCAGGACAGAGAGGTGGAACAGGGCGCGGTGATATACATCGCGCTCGAAGGCCGCCAAGGTGCCAAGAACAGGATCGTGGCAATGCAGATGCGCGGCATCCTTCCCAAGGGCTCGCCGTTCTATGTCTGCTCGTCACCCGTCAGCCTGCTTGACCCAGCCCACCCCGAAGCCATCAAGCGATTGATTGCGAGCGTGGCGGCGGAAGCATCTTTGCCCGTTCGCCTAGTAATCATCGACACTATGGCAAGGGCTATGGCTGGCGGGGATGAAAACAGCGGGCAGGACATGGGGCGGGCGGTGAAGTCCATCGATGCGGTGAAGGAATCGACAGGGTCCCATGTCTGCATCATCCACCATTGCGGGAAAGACGTTGCCCGAGGTGCCCGAGGACACAGTTCACTCAGAGCCGCCATCGATACCGAGATCGAGATTACCAGCACCGAGGGGGATAAATACCGCACTGCTACCATCGTGAAGCAGCGCGACCTAGCACCCCGCACCCCGCTTTGTTTCTCCCTGGACGTGGTTGAGGTGGGCATCAATCGCCGGGGCAAGGCGATCAATTCATGCGTGGTGCAAGCTGAGGATGACATGATGGCGAGCCGGGGGAAATCCAAGCCCGGACCGAAGCCGAGTTACACCTGCGAAATGTTGCTGGAATTGCTCCCTCAACCGTCGTTTAAGGCGTGGCAGGCTACCGCAAAAGAGACTCACAGCATGGGCAAGGATTCTTTCGACGGCTATCGCGGAAAATGCTCCGAACAGTGGGAAAAAACAAAGCAGGGGGGTATTAGAAAGAGGCTGTAACCCTTACCGCTCCAAGGAAAGGGGGGTATTAGGGGGGGATAGGTTTTTAATACCCCCCCCTTCCCCGCATAAACAGGGGGGGGATATTACTCCCTATATATAGGAGTAATATCCCCCCCATGCCCATCAATAACATAAATCACGCACTCACCAACACTCGAACCTCTATGAAAATTATACCACACCATCGCCCAATCCGCCGCCCCCAAAACCCGCCATTGACCCGCCGCCAGCTCGACCAAGTTGTCGGCGAGGCTGTCACCCGCCACCTGCACCTCGACGCCCGGACCCACTACGAAGACGCCGCCGCTCAGTCTTTGATCGAGGACGTTCTCGCCATGCTGCCGCCCCAGCCGGATTATTGACCCCGTGCTCGGTGGCGAGCTTGGCGCGGGTTTCGATGGGGGAACAAGGGTTAGCAGAATTCTGCGGACCCTTCCCTCCGTGGCTTCCTCCCGCTACCACATTCGACACCTGCCCCTCAGCATGAGGACTGCATTTTTTGAGAACGGCGAAGCGGTTGAGTTGGACAACAATAGCCCGGACCGGATACTTGCACGGTCCGAGGCATGGCATCCGGCAGACGACGGCACCGACGCGGACCTCGCCCCCGACAACGGCGGCGAGACATTCGACGCGGCGCGACTGAAATCAATTCCCCGCCAAGCCCTGCTCCACCTGCTCCGATTCGTTTTTCCAGCCCCAGGCGGCACTCGCCCACTGAGAGTCGCGCAGCTCCGCCTTGTTGCACTCGCTCACCTCGCAGGCCTTGAGGGAGTCGGCGACCGAACGCTGACCGACCTTGCTCGGGAATTGGCGTGCACGAAGAGCCTGTTGTCTTTGTATTCGGTGCGTCTAACCGACCAGCTCGGCCAAGCTCAAGTTCGAGGTGGGAAGAATCGCGCTGCTCGGGAAACATACAGGCAGCGGGCACTTGCTACGCATCGAGCCGCAGGGCATCGCATGACCGCCGACAAGCTCGCTGAGGAGGCTTTGTGATAGTGGACAGCGGGCGGGACGTTCCGACGCGGCAGCGGGCATCCTCAGGGCAGCACGGGGCATATCAGACCCCCCATATAACAGATTCCTAAGCCCCTGAAAACGATCACGGTTCAGCCTCATCGCTTTTTCTCCGCATGAGTCGCCCAAAAATCATCCTGCCACCGCCACCGGTTGACACCCTCCCTCCAATCATGAGCGCTCGTAAAAAACCACTGCCGCCCGCCCCGGCACCGAACATTTCCGCACTCGCCCGCGACCACGGCGTCTCCCGCGAAACTATCAGAAAACTGAGGACGAACGGAATCGACCTTTCCGACGACAAAGCCGTCTGCGATGGACTCGCCGCCTCGAAAGCTCAAGCGGCAGCACCGGCACCGGCGACCGACGGCACCGAGACACTCCTCGAAGCAAAACGCCGCCGTGCCGTGGCCGATGCAGACCGCGCGGAAATCGTCGCCCGTCGGGAATCTGGAAGCGTGATTGCGGTTTCCGACGTGGAGGAAATATTCAATCAGCTCGGCGCGGAAATGCGGTCGCGGCTTTTGGGCTGGCGCGGTGACCTTGTAGTAGAACTGGAAGGTTTGAGCGGCCCGAAGATCGCGGCAGTGCTCGACCGCCGCATCTGCGAGCTACTGGAACGTATTCACACAAATTCACCCATCCCGAAGCCATGACCACCACCCGCCACACCCGCCAAGTAAATTCCCTGATTACCGCCTTCTGCCGCGCCATCAAGCAACCCGTCGCCGATTCAATCGCGGGCACTGCGGCACCCAGCGCAGCACGTCGCCCGACCGGCCTTGAACATATCGAGCTGCCGGATCCCGAACGACGGCACCCTCGCCGCCAGCCTCGCAGATAGCGTCGGCGAACTCGACGAGGTGTTGAGTATCGCGGCACTTTATCTGCTCCACAAGTTGAACGTGAGACGGCAGCTCCAGGGTCCGCAGGAATGCCAGCCGACGCCGGAAAGGCAGAGCCGCAGGTGCATCGAAAACTTCGAAGCTCAGGCCGTGGAATCCGCGGGCGATCCGGCCTTGGATCGAGTTGAACTCACCGGCCCCGGCGTAAAGCTCACCATCGAGCGCAAAGTCCGGCATTCCTACTTTCCAGTGATCCGGCACCGGCAGCACGGCACCGCCCCGCAGGATGTAGTCCGAGCCGTTCCAGCCGAGCCGCCAGCCGTCCAGTTTCTCCGACATCAGGAAGCCCTCACAGGGCTGGCCTTGGTAGTCTTGGAGGAGGGTGAACACGCCGAAAACCTACGCTGTCTTTGACATGCTTTCAAGCATGAATGCCTCCCGACTTCCAATCTATCGCCACAACGTTTTCCACCACCGAACGCACCGTCCGTCGGTGGGATGAACTAGGCGTTGATGTCACCGATTCGCTCGCCATCGGCATCCACCTCGCCAGCATCCAACACCCGGCCCCGGCTGCATTCGATGCCGCCGAAAAGCTCCTCACTCACGAACTACTGAACCAATGATCCCAACAGTTACCCAAGCCCTAGAACGGCTCCAACAAAACCCCCGCGAGGCAGCACAATTCGACGCCTGCACACCTCCAGGCACAACCCGCCGCGAGGCCGTCGAAGCCACGCTTGCAGCATTCGCCGCCAAGCGTGCCGAGACCGAAGCCATGCGGGCAAAGCTCATCGCCGTCCGCCAGAAAATCGCCGCGCTCGAAGCCGCCAAACTATCACAATCCAATCTTATGAAAACACCACCATCACTAACAGTTAAGACCACTCCACAAGCTACCGCCACCGCCGCCACCTTTGCAACCCAGCCGCTTATCATGGCCCGAGCGGAGTTTCAGAAGCTCCCTCCTGCCGACAAGCTCCGCTTTTCCAAAGCAGGCGGAAAACTTATCTAATCAAATCAAATCACCATCATGACTAATCCTGAAACTATCAAAACCATCCAGCGCGAACTCAACAAGCTCACGCTTGAAATCGGAAACTTGCCCGCAGAGCTGAAGAGCATTTTTTGCGTTGCCCGCGATATCGCCCAGCTCCGGGAGCGGGAGCGGCAGTTCCTCGTAGTTCGCGCCCAGCTTCAGCCCCGCGACCCCCTCAACGGTGGCGTCGATGTCGGGTCCATCGCTGAGAGCCGATCAGCGCAATGCTCAGACCTTGCTCGGTTGGAGGTGTTCCTCGCCGCTCTGGATGCCTCCATGGAACTTGCCGAGGCCAGGAAGATCTTAGTTCCCTTGCTCGCCCGGCATGCGGTTCTCATCGGCCAACTCCAAACCGCTGAATCCGACAAATTCCAAGCGGAACACGACGCCCGCGAAGCGATCGCCGCCGCCACCGCTGAGGCCATCGCCGAAGTCGAAGCCCGCTTTGCGCCACCTGAGCCAGCTGCACCCGCTGAGCCCACCGCTCTCATCCGTGGCCGGCAAAAGCTGGAATCCGCGCTAGCATAAAACACTTTGAGCGGTTGCCGGGTGGCGACCTGCTCAACCGCCGCTGCCAGCCGGAATGCTCATACACTACCGCTGGCAGCGGCACCCATCTTCCGCCAGCCTCGGACCGCCAAGACCGTTCATCTGAAGCGGCACCCGCCGCCAGCCCGCCCGCCTCCATCGAGTGATCGAGGCACCCCGCCAGTCTCACGCGAGGCTGGCGGTTTTTTGTGCACACCCGGCTCGTCGGCGGTCGCGAGATCGGCGGCACCGGCGAGCGGAAAAATCAAAAGTGTTCACACCATGCGTTCACACCCACCGTTCACCCCTGAAATCAAAAAGCCTTAAACCACTGAGGTTCAAGGCTTTGAGATTGGTTGCGGGAGTAGGATTTGAACCTACGACCTTCAGGTTATGAGCCTGACGAGCTACCTGGCTGCTCCATCCCGCGATTGAACCATGCGCCTTTCGGCGCGGGGCGGCATAGTTACGGGCGGCGGACGGAGCTGGCAAGGGAAATTTTGCCATTGTTGGAAGTTCATGCTCTTCTCGTGGTGCCATGATTTCCAGCCCGCCGATTCCGACCCTTTCCCAGACCGCTTGGACGGGACGCGCGGCCGCGCATCTCGCGCGGGCGGAGCGGCGGACCTTGCCGGCGCGGAAGCGGCGGGATTGCGGCGTGCTGCATCCGGTGGAGGATTTCTTGTTCCAATACTATCCGTATCCGTTCGTGCTGTTGGAGAATTGGCAGCCTGGGTGCGGAGTGGCTTTGGAGTGGTCGGCGACGGTGGAGTCCCCCGCCCCGCCGCCGCCTTTTTCCGAGCGCTGTTATGCGGTGGCGGATGGAGTGATTTTCGCCGACCCCGGACGCCTGACAGGGAAAGAGCGAGAGCGCTTGAAATGGATTCACGACTTGCTGGCGGCGACGCGGGACCGGGCGCCTCACTTCGCGTGTCACGGGCTGCACGAATGGGCGATGGTTTACCGCGGCAAGGAGGTGCGGCATGAGAAGACGACTCCGCTGCGGCTGCCGCAGGCGGAGATTGACGCGCTGGTGGAATCGCGGGCGATCTGCTGCTCGCACCATGACGCGTTCCGGTTTTTCGCCAGCGAGGCGCGGCCGATGAACCGCTTGCAGCCGACGCTGGAAAGTCGGATCTCGCTAGAGCAACCGGGCTGCGTGCATGCGAACATGGATCTCTACAAATGGGCGGCGAAGTCGATGCCGTGGATCGGCACGGAGCTTCTGTTGGACTGCTTCGAGCTGGCGGTGGAGTTGCGGGATCTGGACATGCGGGCGAGTCCGTATGATCTATCCGCCTGGGGGCGGGAGCCGGTTCACATCGAGACGGCGGAGGGCCGGCGGATTTATGAAATCGAGCAGCGGCGGCTGGCGGCGGAGGCGGTTCCGCTGCGGCAGAGGCTGATCGCCGGGCTGCGGAAGATTGAAGAATGGCGCGGCGACCGGTGATCGCCGCTACACTCCCTGCCAGTGGAGTTTCTGGCGGAGGGCGTCGTAAAACGATCGGCCTTCGAGGCGGAGGAGATGGAAGGAGCGGGCGGCCTTTTTCACTTCGATCCGGTCGCCGGGGCCGATGTGGATGCTGTCGCGGCCATCGACGGTGAAGATCATCGGGCCGCTTTCACGATCCTCCGACGAGAGCTCTACGATGGAATGGTCCGCCAGAACGAGCGAGCGCTGGCTCAAGCTGTGGGGGCAGATCGGGGTGATCACGAACACCGCGGCACTCGGCGCGATGAGCGGGCCGCCGGCGGAAAGCGAGTAGGCGGTGGAGCCGGTGGGCGTGGCGACGATCAAGCCGTCGGCCCGATAGTCGTTGAGCAGTTCGCCATCGACACAGGCCCGCAGGGAGACGAGGCGGCCGGTTTCGCCACGGGCGAGCGTGACTTCGTTGAGGGCGACGAAGGATTCGGGCGGCTTTCCCTGGCGGTGGACGGTGGCTTCGAGAAGCGTGCGGACGCTCGTGGTGTAGCGACCAGCGGCGACGGCGGCGGCGAAGATATCGAGCTCGTCGTCCTTGCAACTGGTGAGAAATCCGAGATTACCGATGTTGATTCCGGCCACCGGTTTTTCAAAGTTCCCGAGCCGGGAAACGGCGTGGAGCATGGTGCCGTCGCCACCGAGCACAGCGGCGATATCCACGTGATCGGCGAATTTGGAAGCCGGGATGCCACCGCTTTCGCCGGCGAGACGCGCGGTTTCCTCGTCCAGCACGGCGTGGCAGCCCCTGGCTTCGAGCGCGGCCCGCAGCGCGTGGAGGGTGGGAAGCGAGCCTGGCTTGTGAGGGTTGACGAGGATTCCGACGTTCACGATGGGGAAGCTAACGAATCATTTGTCCGGCTGGCAAGCGCCGGTTCTAGGCCACGGCGATCCTGGATGGCGCGATGAGACTTTGCACGGTTGGAATCAGCTCGTGCAATTCATCGACCACGATGAACTCGCCGTCGTAGCACCAGGTGGCGAGCATTTCGATGAGCGGGGTCCAGAAGGATTCGCCGTTCTCGTCCTTGCGGTTGAAGATGATGACGGGTTTGCCGGTCATCGACGGGTGGTTCTGGTGTTTGAAAATCATCAGCGCGAGCATTTCCTGGACGGTTCCGGAGCCGCCGGGGAAAATCACAAACGCGTCGGAGTTGCGGATCATCACCTGCATGCGGGTGTAAATGTCCGGCATCAGCCAGAAGCTGGAAAGCCCGACCGGGAGTCCTTCGAGCTCGATGATGTGTGGGACGTTCGAGCCGCCGGTCCAGCCGCCGGCGTCCACCGAGCCGCGGACGACTTCGCCCATGATGCCGGAATTCCCCGCCCCGGAAACACAGCCGAGGCGGCTTTGCGCGAGCTGTTTTCCGAACTCGTATCCATCACTCAGATAGGCAGGGTCTTCGATGGAAGCGGAGCAGAAAACGCAGACGCTGCCCTCGTGATCGAGCGGCAGCGGGGCGTCGAACGAGTCCATGGTGTTGCTAACGATTTTCTCGCGGCCCACGCCCGGAAGCCCCTCGCGGCGGGTGCTTTCGAGGAGCAGGAGAACCTCGTCCGGCGACTCGGCGAGAAGCAGGTAGTCGGTGTGGTTCTGTTTCACCGTGCCGAGGCCTTTCAAGTGGGTGAGCAGGGCGAACAGGCGGTCCCAGGAGCCGTCGGAATTGAGCAGCACCGTCGGCTTCCCGGAGAGATTCACATCCAGCGTCTGGTAGCCGACGAAGACGGAAACGGCTTTGAACAAGTCCTCAAGCGTGGCTCCGGGAGTGAAAACGAAGGCGTCGGACTCGATGATTTTCCGCTCGATGTTGGAGAGGGAAATCCGCTGGTCGCCGTTGGAATTGTAAATATCCCAGCCATTGCTGAACAGGCCGTACAAAAGCCGGGCGCGGACTTCGCGGTTGGGGTCCTTTTCTCCACGGACGGTTCCTGCAAGACGGACTTTGGGCATTTTTTGAATGGGTGAGCGAACATGGGCGACGGAAGCGCCGTTGCAGAGAGTGAAGCCCATGGATGGATTCTTGCAAGCGGCAGTTCATGAAGGCTGTGACGATCTGATATCGACATCCCCGCCCCGCCATTTCATCGTCGCCGGGCGCATGAATCCCTTCAAAGCCATCCCGCTGACACTTTTGGCCACCGTCCTGACGGCGACCGCCGCTCCAAGATTCGCGCTGGTCCGGGTCAAAGATCTCTACACCGCGCTGCCCTCGACCGCCGCCCTCCAGCAGCAGATCAAAAGCGAACGCGACGCGGTCATGAAAGACCAGCGGGCCGAGCAACTCCGCAAGATCATCGGCGAGCTCCAAACCCTCCAGGCCCAGCTCTCGGACAAGACCAACCCGCTCGACGAGGCGACCAACCGCAAGCTCGCCCGGACCTACGAAATCAAGCGCCAGGAGGCACAAACGCTTCAGCAGGAATTTGAAAACTTCAAGAGCGAGCAGGAGAAACTGATCAACCGCAAGATGGTCGAGGGGATGCGCGCCTCGCTCGACAGGATCGCCAAAATGTCCGCCCAGGTCTCCAAGGAGCGGGGCTATGACGTGGTCTTCGACAGCTCCGGCGACACCAATACCGGCGTGCCGTTCGTGCTCTTCAGCAAAAACGCGCCCGACCTAACCACCGACGTGCAGGCCGCGCTGAAGGACAGCGAGCCGGCCTCCGCCAAGCCGCCGGAAGCCGCCGGAAAAGCCAAATAAATCCCCCATTTCCAATCACCATGGACCTCCTGACCGAAGCTCTCAAAAATCATTTCACCTGGGGCCTGCTGCTTGGATTGCTGATCGCCGCCTTCATTTGGAAGGCCGGATTCAGTGCCCGCCGCAACGTCGCCCGCGATCTCAAGCGGGTGGAAGGCGATCTGAAAAACCTCCAGGGCCACCTCAACACCCAGCTCAAAATCACCGCCAGCGGCAATGATTCGCTGCAAGCCGAGCTCGACTCGCTGCGCAAACAAAACGAAATCCTGCGGGTGAACAACGCCGCTCTCCAACAGAAGCCGGGGCGCGCCGAGCAACGGCTTTTACAAATCCAGGAAATCGCGATCCGCACCATGCGCGAGCAAGCCCCCGGTTTCGCGCCCGCCTGGGAGAACGCGCTCCGCCAAGCCGAGGCGGAGGTCAATGCCGCCGAGTCCGGCCTGACCAAACTTGTCCGCCGCGTGATCCCCGGGCTCGGGTCATCCGCACCAGCCGCTAGAATCACCACCGGCGACGGCGACGATCAGCCGTGAGCATGCAGTGCTCCGCTCACGCGAACGCCGTCGGCTTGCGGCCGCGGAGGTAGTCGGCGGCGGACATTCTCCGACTGCCGTCGGGCTGGACGGTTTCCAGGCAGAGCGCCCCCGTGCCGCAACCGACGACGAGCCGGCCCTCGGCTGTGGAAATTTCACCGGGTGATAGATGCTGGTCGAGGACGGTGACGGGCGGGAAGATTTTCAAGCGCTTGGCGCGGCCGTCTTCGGTGGCGAGGGTGAAAGTGCCCGGCCACGGATCGTAGGCGCGGATGCGGCGCTCGAGGGCGGCGGCGTCCTGCGACCAATCGAGGCGGCCGTCGTCGCGCTCGAGTTTGGAAATATAACCGGAGGCCTCGGCGTCCTGCGGGACGCGGGGCGCGGTGCCGGCGGCGAGTTTCTCCAAGGTCTCCGCCAACACGGCGGGCGCGAGTTCCGCCAGACGGTCGTGAAGGCTGCCCCCGGTCTCGTCAGCAGCCACGGGAATGGACTTGGCTAGAATCACGTCCCCCGCATCGAGCTCGCGGACCACGTGCATCGCCGTGATACCGGTTTCGCGGTCCCCCGCGTCGATGGCGGCCTGGATGCAGGCGGCGCCGCGATACTTGGGAAGCAGCGAGGCGTGGAGATTGATGATGGCCTTGCTGGCAAGGGTGAGGATGTTTTTCCGGAGGATCTGGCCGTAAGCCATGACGACGAGAACCTCCGGCTCCAAGGCGGCAAGCTCCGCGGTGATGTCACCGATTTTCTCCGGCTGGAACACCGGAATCCCGGCGGCCAGCGCTTCCACCTTGATGGCGGGCGGAGTGAGCGCCTGGTGGCGGCCGGTCGGTTTGTCAGGCTGAGTCACGAGCGCTACCGGCCGCGGGCCGTGCTCCAACAGGTGACGGAACGCCGGCAGGGCGATCTCGCCGGTGGCGATGAAAATGAGCCGCATGATTAAAACAGGTTAGACGACCTGACTCGCCATTTCATCATACACCGGAAGACCGGTGATGCGCTGGATCATGTCCGCGAGGACTTTCACCGGCGGCTGCGTCGCGTTGATGGTGGTGATGAGTTCGTCCGGATAGAACTCAAGGATCGGCTTGGTTTCCGCCTCGTAAGTGGCGATGCGCTGGTCGATGACCTTGTCGCTCGCGTCGTCGATGCGGTTGTCTTTGAGCGCGCGCTTGCGCATGCGGCGGGCGAGCTCGTTGCGGTCCGGGCAGGAGAGATGGAAAACCTGATGGACCTCGATGTAGCGGCTGAGGATTTCCGCCTGGCGGACGTTGCGCGGGATGCCGTCGAGGACGAGGAAATCGATGTCCGGCTTGTAGAGATAGGCGTCGCTGAGGTTGTCGATCTGCGCCTTCCACAGCGCGATGGTCAGTTCGTCGGGAACTAGCTCACCGCGGCTGGAATAGTCCACGAACTGTTGGCCGAGCGCGGTGCGGGTGTCGAGCGAGCGGAACACGTCGCCGCAGGCGCAGTGGAAAAACCGGGGCACGCTGCCGAGGATCTGTCCTTGGGTGCCTTTTCCGGACCCCGGCGCGCCGAGGATGATGAATGCGGGTCGCTTGGTTTTGCTCTCGGACGGTGTCATGGGAGCGGGAAAACTAGAACGCCCACCCCAAACGGCAAGCACCGATCACGACTTGAACGCGGCGAGGAACACGATGAAAGGCACCAGCAGGGCGACGTCCGCCAGCACCCGCATGGCATCCATCGAGAACCGCGAGCGCACGCGGTTGAGGATCTGATGCAGCGCGGCCCCGGTCAAAATCGCGTAGAAAAACGGCCGGGTGATGACGTCCGGGTCCCGCAAGGCGAACACCAACGAAGCCGCGCCTAACAACGTCAGCGGCAGCGTCAGCGACAATTCGTCGGACGCCTTGATCTCCGGATCGGACGAGCGGTGGGCGTGCTCCCACAAGTCGATGGCGGAAATATTGAGAATGCACAGGACCCCGAAACAAATCAGCTCGGGGGATTTGAGCAGGTCCTGCTTGTCAAAGCCGGTGTAGGCGTGGGCGAGCATCGCGGTGCCGTAGGCGAACGCAATCCCCGCCAGAATGTTTTTCCCATACGGGAGGTCGTGCGGGCCGGTCGTGGGAAAAACCGACAGGGTGAAAAATCCCGCCACCATGAGCGCGACGACGACGGCGTAGCTGTAAACCGTGACGGGCATCGCCGTGATCACGAAGACTAACGCCGCGACTCCGGCGACCACCGCCAACATCCCGAAGCGCCGACGGTGCTTGCGATGGAAGTCGTGACGCGCTTCGAGTTTCTCCGATGTGCCGCCCCGGATCGATGCGTCCAACAGGCGGTCCACCACGTAGATCAGCCAGACCATCAGGCCGAGCGAGATGTAGGCGCCCCACGGGAGGTATTCGACCCGCCAGGTCTTCGCAAACATGTAGAGCCAAGCGACGGCGACCAGCGGAGCGTCGAGGCTTAACAAGTTGGGAATGAGCCAGAATGGCTTGCGACGCTCGGAAGGCACGACGCGCGGACCTTCCGCGACCACCGCGACGAACGCAAGCGCTCATTGCCCGCCACTGACTAGCGGATCTCGAAATTCAAATCAGCCCGACGGCCCGGCGCACGCGGTCGAGCACCTTCGCGGCCTCCTCGCGCGCGCGCAGCGCTCCTGCGGCGAGCACTTGATCGACGTAGCCGGGATCGGCCTCGATTTCCGCCCGGCGGACACGCATCGGGGCGAAAAAATCCCAGTAGGCGTCTGCCAGCCGCTTTTTGAAATCGCCGTAGCCGAAGCCGCCGTTTTCGTGGTCGGCGACCATCGCGGCGTAGTCGGCCGGGCTGGCGAAGAGCTTGTAGAGCGCGAGAATCGTCGAGCCCTCGGTGGGCTTCGGCGCCTCCACCGGGGTCGAGTCGGTGGGGATTTTCATGATGAGTTTCTTGAGCGGCTTCTCCTCGCCCGAAGATCGGCAGCGTGTTGTGATAAGTCTTGCTCATCTTGCGCCCGTCCAGGCCGATGACGACCGCGGTGTCCTCGCGGATGATCGGGTCCGGCAGGACCACGGTGCCCTCGCCGTAGGTCTCGTTGAACTTCACCGCTAGGTCGCGGGTGACTTCGAGGTGCTGTTTCTGGTCCTTGCCGACCGGCACCTTGTTGGAGTCGTAAAGCAGAATGTCCGCCGCCATCAGCACCGGATAGGCAAACAGCGCGTGGTTCGCGGCGATGCCTTGCGCGGTCTTGTCCTTGTAGGAATGGCACTTGGCCAGCAGGCTCATGGGGCAAACGGTCGATAGCAGCCAGGCGAGTTCGTTGACTTCCGGCACCGCGCTCTGGCGGAAAAACACGGCGCGCGCGGGGTCCAGTCCGCAGGCGAGGAAATCCACCGCGAGCTCGCGGACGTTATCGCGCAGCGCGGCGGGATTCTGGGAGGAGGTCATCGCATGATAGTCGGCGATGAAATAAAACGCCTCGCCCTCGTCCTGAAGACGGACGGCTGGCTCCATCGCGCCGAAGAAATTTCCGACGTGAAGTTTACCGCTGGGCTGAAGACCGGTGAGGATTCGCATGGCGCGGAGCATGGATTCCGGGCGGGGAATCGGTCAAGCGGCGAGGTGAACCTCAGCCGGCTCTTTGGTTTTCACGCATGGCACGAACTGTAGCGGCGGGTAGAAGGCGCCAATGACGACGAAGGGGTTCTTGCCGCGTGCCAGAATCCAGTTGCGGCGTTCGCGCCAGCCATCGGCGGTGGAAAGTTTGGTTTCGGTGAGAGCGAGCGATTCGAAATTCACCTTGTGACTCTCAGAGCGCGGATCCTTCGGATTCCGGATAACCTGGGCTTCGATCTGATCTTGAAAGCAAGGCCGTTCTCATGACCTCTCCAGCCAAACACCCTGCGGGCTCCATGAATTCGATTTGCGATGCCAGTCAGGCCGGGCCCGGATGGAAAAACGCGCGGATCACGGCTTGGTAAACCGCGCCTCGGGGCACCTTGATCCTGTGCTGGAGCGCGTCCCAGGTCGCTTCACGGAGCGGCTCCATGGTTTTCCGGGCGATCAGCGCCGGCAACACGGTGGCCGCCCGCAGCCGCCGGGATCGCAGTGATTTCGCGTAAATCCCCCCCTCGCCGATCCACGCTTCCGCCCGGACCAGCCACCTCGCGTGGCAGGCGAGCAGCGCCGCCGGATCGCGCGGATCGGCGACCGGCAAATAGCAGCGACCGGTGGCCAGATCCGCAGCGAGATCGCGCAGGATGTTCACGAGCTGAAGCCCTTTTCCATAAGCGATTCCTTGCGCCAACAGGTCCGCCTCAGGCGCTTTTGAAAACCGGTCGCCCAAGGTGAGAAGTCCAAGTTTCGTCCAAAAAGCACCGACGCATCCCGCCACCCGCCACGCGTAATCCTCCAGCGCGGCATCGTCATCGAGCACCACCGGATTTTCACCACTGGCCCCGGCGAAACGCTCCAAATCCAACATTTGCCCGCTGATGATCGTCGCCAGCACCTCGCGCACCAGATCCGCTTCGGCGTCAGGGAGGCTTCGCAGCCACGTGAAAATTTCACCCGAGCATTCGAGCAAATGCCGCTCCCTGGCATCCGCCGTCGCGTTCAGGATCGACACCGGCCAGCGCGGCGCTTCCGATTTCGCGGCGACGGCGCGGCGGAATTGATCGAGGCATTGCAGCCGGGCATCCACGGGAGCCGCGACGGAATCCGCGAGCGTGTCGCTAGTCCGGGCGAGCAGGTAGCCAAGGCTGGCCGCCCCGCGCATCCGTCCGGGGAGCAGCCGCAAGGTCAGATAGAACGACCGCGAAACCCCCTTGAGCACTTGTTTTTCCAATTCTCCGGTCACCCGCCGCAAGCAAGGCCTGTCAGCCGGAAATGTCAACCCGTCACCGCGACCCGCCACTTGCGAATCCGCGGGAAATCCGGTTGCGATCGGAGGCAAAAGCAGCCATCTTGCTAACGGAATGAACGAAGACCCACGGAGCTCGCCGGATAAGAACAGAGTCAAACTCGAACGACTGGAACTCGCGCTGCGGGCGTCGAACGAAGGGATTTGGGACTGGCAGACCGACCAGAAGGAAATTTACTACTCCCGCCGGATTCTGGAGTTCCTCGAATGTGGAAAAGACCGCGCGCCCAATTTATTCATCCCTCCTTTCGACAGCATCCATCCCGAGGACCAGCAAGCCTTCAGCCTGGCCGTGACCCAGGCGCTGCAGGGCAGCGGGCCGGAAACGCTCGCCGTGGACGCCCGCATCCGCGCCGGCGGCGGCGATTGGCGATGGCTGAAAATCCGCGGCACCGTCGTCCGCAACCGCGAAGGCGAGGCGGTCCGCATCGCCGGCTCCATGGTCAACATCAGCCAGCGGAAAGCGGCGGAAGCGCAGGTGGAGGAAGAGAGATTCCTCCTCAGGCAATTGATCGACCATGTCCCGCTGCAGATCTATTTCAAGGACCTCCAGTCGAACTTCGTCATGGCCAACCAGCGGATGGCCGAGTGGGTGGGATTTTCCCATGAGGGTGAATTGATCCGAAAACATGACCGGGATTTCTTCGACCACGACCATTGGAAACCCGCCGAGGACGACGAAAAAAACATCATCAAATCCGGCAACGCCATCGTCGACCAGCTCGAACACGAAACCTGGCGCAAGGGCTCGGAGACCTGGGTCATCACCTCCAAATTCCCGTGGCGCGACCGGCACGGAAGACTCAAAGGCACCTTCGGCGTTTCCAGCGATGTCACCAAACTCGTCAAGGCCGAGCGCGAAGCCACCGAGCTCGCCCAACAACTCCAACTGCAGAACCAAGCCTACGAGGAGGAGCTCCTGCTAGCCCGTGAAATCCAACAGGCGCTCGCCGACGAGGGATTCCCCGCATCCACCCCGGGCCAGCACGGCCACCTCACCTTCGGCGCGCGCTACATCCCGATTTCCGGACTCGCCGGGGATTTCTTCGAGGTCGTCCGGGTGCATGAAAACTGCTTCAGCGTCCTGATCTGCGACGTCATGGGCCACGGCGTCCGCTCCGCCCTCATCGTCGCGATGCTCCGCGGGCTGTTGGAAAAACAACGCGCCCAGTCCAACGAACCCGGACTGTTTCTCCAGGGCCTCAACGACGGACTCGCCGCGATCCTCGAACGCGCGGGCACCACCATGTTCGCCACCGCCTTCTTCGGGCTGGTCGATCTATCCGCAGGCACCTTCAAATACGCCTGCGCCGGCCACCCGGGCCCCGTCATCGCCGGCCGCAACGGCGTCCGCCAGATCGCCTGCGACCGCTCCCACAAGGGCCCCGGACTTGGCCTGCGCAAGGGAGCCTCCTTCCCCACCAACGAGATCGAACTCGCCGAAATCGACCGGATCATCCTCTTCACCGACGGCGTCCTCGAAGCCGAGAACCAGAGCGGCGAGCCGTTTTTCGAAAACCGGCTCATGGAAATCATCAACCGCGAATCCGGTGAATCCCTGGAAAGCCTGCTCAACGACATCCTCGAAAGCGTCCTCGCGTTCTCCGATAGAAAACAGTTCGACGACGACGTCTGCCTCCTCGGAGTGGATGTCACGCGGACCCGGTAAAGTGTCTCGGCCATCTCAGCCAGGAGACGATTTTCCTGCGGAAAGCGCGATGCTCATGATTGGGTGATCTCAATCTCGATGGACTTGCTCGTCGGCGTGCCGCTGCCTTCGGCCTGGCTGCCGGCGGGGACTAACACGTTGGCCTCGGGGAAGTAGGCGGCGGCGCTGCCACGGGGCATTTCATAGGGAATGGCGGTGAAGGACCGGGCGGTGCGGCGCTCCTCGCCCCAGATGCTGGTGATGTCCACTTGGGAGCACGGCGGGATGCCTCTTTCCCGCAGGTCCCCGGGATTGACGAGGAGGATGCGGCGGGCGTTGGAAATGCCGCGGTAGCGGTCGTCCATGCCGTAGATGGTGGTGTTGAACTGGTCGTGGCTGCGGAGGGTTTGCAGGACGAGTCTGCCGGGCGACGGCTGAAAAACATCCATGGCGGCGAGGCTGAAGCCGGCCTTGCCGCTCGGCGTTTCCCACACGCGTCGCTTGGCGGGATTGGGCAGATAGAACCCGCCGGGCTCGCTGACACGTTTGTTGAAATTTTCGAATCCCGGGATCACCCGCTCGATGAGATTGCGGATGCGGTCGTAGTCCTCCGCCAGCCAGCGCCACGGGACCGGGCTGGTCGTGCCGTCCATGGACTCGCCGAGGCGGGCGATGATTTCGACCTCGCCGAGCAGATCGGGAGAGGCCGGGTCGAGCACGCCGCGCGAGAGCTGGACGACGCCCATCGAGTTCTCACAGCTGACGGATTGCCCCTCGCCGTCGCGCTCGCTGCGGCCGAGACAGGGCAGGATGAGGGCGCTGCGGCCGGTGACGAGGTGGCTGCGGTTGAGCTTGGTGGAGACGTGGACGGTGAGCTC
>JBFZFJ010000200.1:0-4758 GCA_041306405.1 Verrucomicrobiales bacterium
CTCCGCCGAAGGCGCCCGGGTCATCTACAGCAAGGACGCCGGGCAGGGCGTCTGGTTCCTCCCCGGCGGCGGCAAGGGAATCCTCCAGCCCAAAGGACTCCAAGCGCTCAAGGAAATCGTCGCCGCGCTCTGACAGAAGGACCGGGAAACCGGGCCTCAAAGACCCAGCATCTCCTCGATCTCCGATTTGGTGAGGGAGCGGTCGCCGTTCTTGTTGAAGCGGTCGAATTTCTTCTTGCCCTCCTCCTTGTCGCTCTTGCCGGCGGCTTTTCAGGCGGCTTTTCCGGCGTGGTCCGGTCCTTTGGCTTTGTCTGCCTTTTGCGAGTGGCCGTTACCGCCCTTGCCCTGACCCTTGCCGCCTGAGTTGCCTTTGCCGGGTTTCGCGTCCGCCTGAGCGATCACGATGGCCAATGAGCCCAAGAGGGCGACGATGGATTTCATGGAGGGGTGGTTTTTCATAAGGCCACAGATGAGTTTCGAGGTATGCGCGCAGGTGATTGGCATCGCCTGACTGCGCCGCAAGGTTTTGATCAGTCCAGCAGATACTTGGACGCCTGCTCGACGTCCTTGTCGCCGCGGCCGGAGAGGTTGGCGATGAGGATGCAGTCCTTCGGCAGGCTGCCGGCGATTTTCGAGACGTAGGCCATCGCGTGGGCGCTTTCCAGCGCGGGGATGATGCCTTCGCAATGGGCGAGTTCCTTGAAGGCGGCGAGCGCTTCGTTGTCGGTGGCGTAGGTGTATTCGACGCGGCCGATGTCCTGAAGGTAGGCGTGCTCGGGGCCGACGGCGGCGTAGTCGAGACCGGCGGAAACCGAGTGGGTGAGCTCGATCTGGCCGTCGTCGTTGGCGAGCAACCAGGTCTTGGTGCCTTGGAGGACGCCGAGTTTTCCGCCTTGGAAGCGGGCGGCGTGGCGCTCCGGGATGATGCCGTCGCCGCCGGCTTCGACGCCGACCATGCGGACGTTCTCATCTTCGAGAAACGGATGGAACAGTCCGATGGCGTTGGATCCGCCGCCGACGCAGGCGACGAGCAGGTCTGGCAGGCGGCCTTCTTTTTCCAAAATCTGTTGGCGCGCCTCCACGCCGATGACGCGGTGGAAATCCCTAACGATCATCGGGAACGGATGCGAGCCGAGCGCCGAGCCGAGGATGTAGTGGGTGTGATCGACGGTGGCGACCCAGTCGCGCATCGCTTCGTTCACCGCTTCCTTGAGGGTGGCCTGGCCGGCGGTGACGGCGCGGACTTCCGCGCCCATCAGCCGCATGCGGGCGACGTTGAGGGCCTGGCGCTCCATGTCCACTTTTCCCATGTAAACGACGCATTCCATGCCGAAGCGGGCGCAGACGGTGGCGGTGGCCACGCCGTGCTGGCCGGCGCCGGTTTCCGCGATGATGCGCTTTTTCCCAAGGCGTTTGGCGAGCAGGATTTGGCCGATGGCGTTGTTGATCTTATGGGCTCCGGTGTGGAGCAGGTCCTCGCGTTTCAGGTAGATTTTCGCGCCGCCGAGGACTTCGGTCCAGCGTTCGGCGAAATAGAGTGGCGTCGGGCGGCCGCAGTAGTTGTGCAGCAGGTCATCGAGTTCCGCCTGGAATGCCGGGTCGGCCTTGGCGGCGGCGTAGGCGGTCGAGAGCTCCTGCAGCGGAGCCATCAGGGTTTCCGGGACGAACATCCCGCCGAATTGGCCGAAGTGGCCGGTGGCGTCGGGAAGGGCGGAAGTGGGAGAAGTTGCGGTGGCCATGGACGGCGGCAGTGTTTGGCGGGATGCCGCGTGATTCAAGGGGAGATTTCTCACGGCAGCTTCCAGGCGGCGCGGAACTTCCGGTATTCGGCTTGCGGCAGGAGAACGTAAAGCGGGCGGCGGGCCGGGTCGATTTGGGAAATCAGCCACTCAAGTTTGGGCTTTTCCATGGTGGTGCAGCCGGCGGTGGGCGCGGCTCCGTCGCGCCGCCAGATGTGGAAAAAAATGGATGAGCCGGCGTTGGGCGTGACGTCCGGCGGGGCGTTGTGGGCGACGAAGAGTTTGAGCGAGTGGACCGGATCGGTTTGTTTCATCTGTTGCTTTTTCTCCCAAGCGCTGGCGGGCTCGTGGTCGAGGACGACGTTTCTGTTATACTGGGGCGACGCGGGGTCTTCCACCCAGAGATCGCGGGAAGTCACCTGTCGGTAGGGCAGGGCGGGGTTTTTGGCGATGGCAGGCGAGTAGCCCCAGGCGCCGCCGATGGAGAAAACTCCGGCGGGAGAGCGGTTGTCGCCTTCTTTTTTGGTGACCGCTCCGGCGGGGACAGGGTGGCGGCCTTTGCCCCAGACGAGACCGTCTTTTCCGAGGCGGCCTTGCCACGGTGCGCTGACGGGTTTCCAGTCAGCGCCAGATTTCTGATAGAGGCGGAGGGTGACGTGCGAGCTGTCCCAGCCGTCGGCGGTGCCGACGAGGCATTGGGTGGAGTTCGCCGGGAGCTCGAAGGCGGCGGCGGGGAGAAGGGTGCTGAGGACGAGGAGGAGGGATTTCATGGGAAGATTTGGAAGATGAAGAGGGAGCAAGATGCTCCCGACACGGTCTGGAGCGGGGACGCTCCAGCCACTGCGGGGACGCTCCAGCCACTTGGACCTTCGGTCAAGGTTTGGTGTGGGCGGTCAGGGTGGCGCGGACGTCGCCGATGAAGGCGGTGGCGCGGAGTTCGACGGGGATGCGGTCGGCGTCGTCGCTGAGCCAGAGGCTGGCGTCTTTTTTGAGCTTCTTGTAAGGGCGGAGTTCGAGGGTTTTGCGGTCGATCTTGTGCATGCCCAGGGTGAGGCGGATGGTGTTGCGGCCGGCATGAATCTCGCGGCCCTGGACTTTGAGGCGGAGCAGATAGGGATTGTCGAACGGGTGGATGACCAGGGTGATGTGGTCGCCGGCGTCGAGCTTCTGGCTGCGGACGTGGAGCATGGCTGAGAAAATGTCGAAGACCGGGGCGAAGCGGAAAATCCGGTCGGTTTGCGGGGTGGCTCCGGTCTTGGAAATTTTGATGATTTCCCGGCTCTCGACCCGGTCCGGGAAGTGGCGGACGGTGGTGGTGGCGGTTTCCTTCTTGTCGGTTTCCACGGAATGGAAGTAGCGCGGACGCAGGCTGGCGGGGCTGAGTTCGGACCAGAAGTCGCTGTGATAGGGGAAGAGCAATGCCGCTGCTCCGTGGCTGGACGAGCTGGAACGGATGACGTAGGGGCCCGGCTTTTTGGCGGCGGGCGGAGCGAATTCCATCCGGATCGAGCCGGCGTTGATCATCCCGTTCCAGCTCACCTGGAGGTCGAGCACGGTGGGCGCGAGCATGGGAAACGGGCCGGGCGAGGGTGGCGTGAGCTCGGCCTGCCAGGCGGGTGCCGCCGTGGCGAGGGGGACAAAGAGCAGGAAAAGGAGGATCGACCGACAGTAGGTGAGCATGCGGCGTGAAACGATCATCCGCGGGAAATTATTCACCGGAAGGCAGGAAGACCGGCTCCGCGCGCGGCGGGAGGACTCCCGGGCCGCTGTCGAAGCTCGTATCCAGCCGCTCCTCGCTGACGGGCATCGGCCGGAACGACTCGGAGTGGGTGTCCACGCGGAATTCGAGTTTCATCACGTCGCGGTTGGTCTCCGCCATTTGGTCGAGCAGATCCTGATTTTGATTCTGGAGTTTCTCCATTTTGGACACGAGCGCCTCGAAGAATTTTTTCTGGGAGGCGTCGGTGGCGGGCGCCGGATGCTGAGGGGCTTGGGCGAGGAGCTTGGGCGCGGCGGGAGCGGCCGGTGTTAGGCCGGCGGGTTTCGCGGGCGACGCAGCGGGAAGCCCCGTTTGGATCGCGGTGGCGAATTGCCGCACGGACCACCAGTGGCTGACTCCCGCGGCGGACATGGCGGCGAGGGCCAGGCCGCAGATCATGGGAACGGTCGAAGGTTTCATCGCTAGTGGTTGGTGGCGGGTTTGGAATCGGGCTGAGGTTGGGGTTCCGGCTTCGGCAGGGAAACGAGGAGCTGTTGGAGGCTGTCGATCGCGGTGCCGAGTTGCTTGGACTCTTCATCAAGCTGGCGGATGGAGTTGGCGAGGATGGCGCCGACCGTGGCGGTTTGCTGATAGCCGAGGGTGTTTTCGTAGCCGGGCTCTGAAATGGTGAAGACCTTCGCGCCGTCGGCGTCCGGGATGAGAAGGTGCGGGCGGATCGTCAGGGTGATCTTGGAGCCGGGGGAAACTTCCACCTCGCGGGTGAACGGCGGGGCGCTGTCGGAGGCGTCGAGGCGCCAGCCGGCCGGTGCTTGCGCGAGCGGTTTCGCGGGGAAAGGGGCGAGTAGTTTGACTTGGGCGGGATCGATGGCGCCTTTTCCGGTGCGGAGTTTCTCCACCCGCACGGCGAGCTCGTTCTCGGGCTTGGGGGCCTCCGGCTCGGTGGCGACGGCATCCGGTGGCGCTTGCTCCGGGGGAGCGGCGATGGCGGTTTCCTCCGGAGGATGTTCGGTGACGAGGACGGGTTTGGATTCTTCTTTGGCCGGGGCAAGCGCTTCGCCGACAGGATCGAGGGTCACGGAAACCTCGTTGGGTTTCTCTGGGTTGCGGTTTTGGAACTTCTCGATGGCCTCGAGAACGGGGTCCGCCTTGGGTTCTTCGGCGGCCATTTTGGCGCAGCCCAAAAGGCCGCCGAGGAGGGTGATCGTGGCGCTGGAAATGCGGGTGTTCAATTTCCGGCAGGTTGGTTTTTGTTGAAATCCGTGGGGGCGCGGCCGGCGGGGCGGGGGGCGGGCGCGGCGT
>JBFZFJ010000201.1:0-9520 GCA_041306405.1 Verrucomicrobiales bacterium
GCCACTCCTGGGCCAGTTCGCCTTTGTGAGTGTTCAGATTATCCATCACGACACACAGGCGCTGTCCGGGATATTCGCGAACGACCTGGCTCATGAAAGTGACAAAGTCCTCGGCTTTGCGGGTCTTGTTGACCCATGTCGTTGCCTTGCCCGTTTCGATCTCGATTGCGGCGAGCATCGTCTGGGTTCCATGGCGGACATATTCATTGCTCCAGCTCTTCGGTTTTCCGCCGCGCAGGGGAAGAACTGGCTGGGTGCGATCAAGCGCCTGAATACCGGTTTTCTCATCCATGCAGACCACCAGCGCGTTTTCAGGCGGATTCATGTAGAGTCCCACCACCTCAAGCAGCTTCTCTTCAAACTGGGGATCCGGACTGAAGTTGAACGTTCTCAAACGATGAGGATGGAGATCATGTTCTTTCAGCACGCCGTGCACATAGCTTTTCATAATCATTGGGGAAAATGACGAAAACAAAAACCCCGCCGGCTACTTGAGCGGGCGGGGTTCTCGAAAGAATCGATGATCTTAATCAGATCGTGAACTACCTGCCTGCCTCCCGGGTAAGAGTATTTTTCTCAAATCCCAGCTTGGGGGATCCCGTCCCGGAATCGAGACTGTGTCGGATTTCCGCAATGTCGAACATGCATACGAACATGCCCGGAGACCACTGGGTCGGCTGAGGGTGGTTGGTATGAATTGTTGAGCGCATGACTTGCTTAAGGTTCAAAACGGTGATTTGGAATCCAAAGAGTCGTCAATATAATATTTGTATTTTATTATACTTTTTCACACGGCGCTGTTTTCAGCGGCGCGTCATACTTCTGATAGGGAAGTCACGCTCTCATCCTGCGGTAAGCTTGGAAAGTGCCAGACGGTGGACGCAAGAATCTGCTCTTGGTGGCGCGGTGTTCTTCGACGTTCCGGGAACTTCCCGCTTCGCGGGCGGGATAAATCCCGCGGTCCGTGAAGACCTCTGCCGATTCCGGGACGTTTTTCGGTCCCGTTTCCCGTGGTTGACCCCGTGGGGCCGCATTGGTAGCGTCCGCGCCCCGTCATGAGCGCTGCCCCGAATTACAAAGACACCCTGACTCTCCCGCAAACGACTTTCCCGATGCGTGGAGACCTGGTGCAGAACGAGCCCGCCCGCCTCGCGAAGTGGGAAAACGACGGGCTCTACGAGAAAATCCTCGCCCGCCGCCGCGCTCAAAATGCTCCGGAATTCATCCTCCACGACGGCCCGCCGGTCGCGAACGGCGACGTCCACATGGGCACCGCGCTCAACAAGCTGCTCAAGGATTTGGTGGTGAAATCCAAGACGATGGCCGGATTCGCTGCGCCATTCGTGCCGGGCTGGGACTGCCATGGGCTGCCGATCGAGTTCAAGGTGGTCAAGCAAGCGGCCGGTCTGGAGCCTGCGGAAATCCGCCGGCGCTGCACGGATTTCGCGCTGAACTACATCGACATCCAGCGCGGTTCCTTCCGCCGGCTCGGGGTTTTCGGCGATTGGAACAGCCCGTATCTGACGATGAATCCCGGCTACGAGGCGAGCATCCTGCGGGTCTTCGCGAAGCTCGTGGAAAACGGCAATATCTACCAGGCCAAGAAGCCGGTGCAGTGGTCCTACGGCGCGCAAACCGCGCTCGCCGAAGCCGAAGTCGAATACGCCGACAAGGAAAGCCCGGCGATTTTCGTCAGGTTCCCGCTCGTTTCCGGCGAGCTCGCGGGCCAGGCCAGCATGGTCATCTGGACCACCACGCCATGGACGCTGCCGGCCAACCTCGGCATCGCCCTGCATCCGGAATTCACTTACGTCGTCGGGAAATTCATCAAGGACGACGTCGTCGAAACTTTCGTCATCGTCCGTGAACTCATCGGTGCTTTCACCGAAAAAACCGGCTACGCGCTCGCGGAAACGATTCGCGAAAGCAAGGGCAAGGAATTCGAGGGCTTCGAGGCCGGTCACCCGTTCCTCGACCGCACATCGAAGCTGATCCTCGCGAATTTCGTCACCACCGAGACCGGCACCGGCGCGGTCCACATCGCTCCCGGCCATGGATCGGACGACTACGTGGCGGGCCAGCAGAACGGCTTGGCGGTGCTTTCGCCCGTCGATAACGAAGGGAAATTCACCGATGAAGTCGGCCTTGCCGAACTCGTCGGTATGCACGTTTTCAAATCGAACACCCGCATCATCGAGATCCTCGCCGAGAGCGGCCACTTGCTCGGCCAGGAAGTTTACAAGCACTCCTATCCACATTGCTGGCGCTCGAAAACGCCGATCATCTTCCGCGCCGTGGAGCAGTTCTTCATCTCGCTCGACACGCTGCGCGGTCAGGCGCTGACGGAGATCGACAAGGTCGAGTGGCTGCCCGCCTGGGGTCGCAACCGGATCTACGGCACCGTCGAATCCCGTCCCGATTGGTGCATCTCGCGCCAGCGGACCTGGGGCGTGCCGTTGCCGGTGTTCTTCGCGGAAAGTGGCGAGGTCATCATCTCGTCCGAGCTCGCCCTCAAAGTCGCCGAACTCGTCGAAAAAGAAGGCACCAACGTCTGGTTCGAAAAATCCGACGCCGAACTCGCCGCGCTGCTCGGCCTGCCCGCCGGCGTGAAAAAATGCCGCGACACGCTCGACGTCTGGATCGATTCCGGCTGTTCGCACGCCGCCGTGCTTGACACGCATCCGCAGCTCCATTGTCCCGCCGATCTCTATCTGGAAGCCACCGACCAGCACCGCGGCTGGTTCCAAAGCTCGCTCATGCTGAGCACCGGCTACCGCGGCCACGCGCCTTACAAGACGGTGATGACCCACGGATTCGTCGTCGATAAGGACAAGAAGAAGCTCGCGAAATCCGACGCCGGGAAAGCCGGGAAGCCGACCGACGCCGCGTATTTCTATAACCAATACGGCGCCGACATCGTGCGCCTGTGGGTTTCCTCCGTGGACTGGCAGAACGAAGTTCCCTTCGGCGAAGACCTCTTCAAACAAGTCGCCGAGCCCTACCGCCGCCTCCGCAACACGCTGCGGATTCTGTTGGGAAATCTCGATGGATTCAAACCCGTCGAAAATCCCGAATACACGCTGCTCGACCGCTGGATTCTCGAGCGCCTCCACTCGGTCACCGCCGAGTGCCTCGCCGCCTACGAGGCCTACGAATTCCGCAAGGTCTTCAACGCGCTGAACAACTTCTGCACGCACGATCTCTCCGCCATCTACATCGATGCGACGAAAGACCGCATGTATTGCGACGCCGCGGATTCCCCGCGCCGCCTTGCCTCGCAAGCCGCGATGCATGAGATTTTCACCAGCATCGCCAAGCTGCTGGCACCCATCCTCGCCTTCACCGCCGACGAGGCGTGGGAGCACGCCGCTTTCACCAGCGGGACCATCCATGAGCAGGATTTCCCCGAGGCGAACCCGGCCTTCGCGCCCGGCGAGGCGACCAAGCAAGTGGCCCGCCTGTTCGAAATCAAATACGCCATCCAGACCGCCATCGAGGCCTGCATCCAGTGCAAGGAATTCACCCGCAACAACGAGGCGGACGTGAAGCTGACCATTCCCGCGAGCGACGCCGCCCTGTTGGAAATGCTCAACGACCGCGCCTTCGCCACCGAGTTCTTCATCATCGCAGGCCTGAGCGCTACGGTGGGCGGGGAGCTCGCCGCCACCGCCCGCAAGACGAACCTGCCGCTTTGCCCGCGCTGCCGCAAGCATGAGCCGCTGCTGGAAAGCGGGCTGTGTGAGCGCTGCGACGACGTTAGTAAATAGGTCCCATACGACCCATAGGACCTATCCATCCCATGACACTTCCCAAGCTCCTGCTCTTCCTCACCCTCCCGCTCTACGTGCTCGACCAGGTCACGAAGTTCTGGACCATCGGCAGGTTTCCGCCGCCGTGGTCGGATGAGGCGTTTGATTTGCCCGTCATCTCCAATGTCTTCCATCTCGTCCGCGTCCACAACCAGGGCGTCGCGTTCGGTTTTGGAAACGGCACCGCCTGGGCGCCCGTCGTGTTCCTGTTGGTGCCGCTTCTCGCGCTGACGATGATCCGCGTCTTCTGGAAAAAAGGCGCTTTCAACCACCCGCTTTCCAAGGTCGCCGTCGCCCTGCTACTCTGCGGAATTTTTGGAAATCTCACGGATCGTCTGGTCCAGGGGTTTCTGTTAGAAGAGTTCAAATCCGCCAGCCTGTGGCACCGCTTGTCGGAGGGTTACGTCGTCGATTTCATCGCCATCAAACTTCCTCTCTACGACAAGCTCGTCCCGTCGAGCGGCGGCTGGTGGCCGGCCTTCAACGTGGCGGACTCCTGCATCTGCGTCGCCGCGTTTCTGTTATTCATCGGCGGCGTCCGCGACGAGCAGCTCGCGAAGAAGAAGGCGCAAGCCTGAGCCAGAATGCGTCCCGGCTGTCTCAGCCGGGAGTGCTTTTCCAAAAACCTTCGCTTCGGATTTCCCGATCATCCGCGGCCGGCTACTAAATACACCGTAGTTTTCGGATTGACGCTACCACATGCAGGCCTAGGATTCGCGACGTTGCTTCTCACCTCTTTCCATGCGTTGCGTCCAATGTGGTTCTCTCAAAGACAAGGTCCTCGATTCCCGATCGGCGAAGGACGGGACCTCGATCCGTCGTCGCCGCGAGTGCCTGAAGTGCGGCTATCGCTACACGACTTACGAGCAGATCGAGCGCACCGAGCTGCGGGTGGTCAAGCGCGACGGAACCCGCGAGGCGCTCAACCGCGAGAAGCTGATGAGCGGGCTGATCAAAGCCTGCGAGAAGCGCCCGGTGCCGATGGACCGTCTGGACCGCGCGGTGGAGGAGATCCTAACCGACCTGCACAAGGACCACGTCAGCGAGGTGCCGTCCGCCATCATTGGCGGCAAGGTGATGGACAAGCTCCATCAGATCGATCCGGTCGCCTACGTCCGCTACGTTTCGGTTTACCGGCAGTTCGAGGACGTCAACGAGTTCATCCAGGAGATCCAGTCGCTCTCCCGCCGCGCCGCCCGCGATCCGTTCCAGCGGCGCTTGTTTAAGGACTGATTGATTTTTCACCCACCCCAAGCTGTTTCACCAATCCCTCACCCGCTTTCCTTACTTTACCAAGAAACATCCCAGTGATCTCCCTCATCGGCAATCGACCTGCCCTTCAAATCGGACGCTATCAAGTGATCGATTATGATACCGCGTGGCTGGATGTCGCCTTGGAGCGGGCGGCCTTGGCGGCGGATCACGAGGACTTCCCTTTCGTCGCCGACATCCGCAGCGGCATCGTGAAATACCTGGAGACGAAGTGCCCGCTCAAGCTGCTGAGTCTTGAAGACCTGTTCGAGCGGATGCGGAAAATGCTGGTGAAAATCGGTTGCGAGCGCATCGCCGAGAAGCTCGAGCCGCTCGCCCCGCCGGTCACCGTCTCGCTCGTCCGCGCGGCGATGGAGGCGGGAAACGGTTTCGAGCTGGCGTTTTTCGAGACCCTCCGCTTCGAGCTCGGCGACCTGCGCGCCGCCGGTGCCGAGGAAATCCACTTCATCGGCCTGCGCGAGAGCTCGATGGTCCTGCGCGGCTCGGCCAAGTGGAACAAGCATTGCGAGGCGCTCCTCGCTGAAATCCGCGCCTTCCTCAGCGCCTGGGACCGCGACCAACTGAAAAGCGACCGCCAGCTGCGGCTTTGTCTGGAAGGCGAATATTGAGCCTGTCTTGGGATGATTGCGGCCGGCGTTTTTCAAGCCCGCCGCCAGCCAACGCGCCCGGCTTCAATTACTCCCCGGCACCAGGCCTGGAGCCTTGGCAGGACAAAGCGGCCCGTCGGCTCTCCCGGCTTGGGTGGAGGAAATCGTCAGCTGAAGCCCTCCCCCGAACTTCTGGATGTGGGCAAGCAGACCGTGGATAAAGACAAGCACGCCTGTCATTTCGCAGGTTTCCTCGAGCCATACCAAAATCGAATAAGTGTAGTTCTCAGTTCCGTGGATTTGCACGTGACTGGCACCGGCCATTTCAACCCCGAGGGCGCCTCCCACGAATAAAATCCCCGCGATCAAAAAGCCCCTGCGCGTCGCGGGCTCCAGCGCGATGAACCACCGGAGATAAATCACTGCCAGAAACATCACGAACATCATGCCGGGGATGACCCAGGGCCAATAGAGGATTCCCGTGGCGTGGCCATCGATAAGGTGGAGGACAGGCATGATCGACAGCTCGTGGAGCTTCGCGGACTCGTCCACCGCGAGATAAAGAAAGACCGCTGCCAAACCTTTCCAATGCCTTGCGAAGCGTTCGCCCCGTTGACTTGAAATCACGGAGACCCAGACGAGCAACACGGAGGCCATCAGCAATTGGAAACTCGAGTAGATCGTCGGCAGATTCGCCTCCTCCTGCAACGCGAACAGATTGATCAGACCCATCCCGCCGCTGATTCCCATTCTCGTCCTCGCCCACTCGGTGACGAGGTGGGCGGAAGTCATTACCAAGATGATGGCGGCTAAATTCCTGATCAGTCGGTGCCGGAAGATCGCTATCGACGCTTGCTTTGGATTCGGTGTCATTGGGGGTTGCCGAGGCGGGGGTGAGACGGCCCCATGAGAGTCCGAAAGACTCTTCGTCGCCGGGGGCGCGAGGGTTGGTCGCGCACAATCATCTCACAATAACGAATGGTCGGCATTACGTGAACGCGTGGCCCGGCGGCTCGGATTTGAAATCCGCTCTCACCGGCCGATCGCGCCGTTGGCTGGAGCTTGCGGCCGGTTCGGCCTGTCTGCCAAGCGTGACGATTCCCTCCGGCGTGCCCCGCACTGAGAGGCTGGCGCGGACGATGGCGACGGACCCGCGCGGTCCCCGGGCTTGACCCGGACGATTTGCCGTGCATGTTCCGCCCCCGATGATTTCCGTCCAGTCTCTCCGCGTCGAATTCGGGCCCCGCGTCCTTTTCAACGACCTTTCCTTTTCCGTCCAGCCGCGCGAGCGCATCGCCTTCGCCGGTCACAACGGCGCGGGAAAATCCACGCTGATGAAGTGCGTGGCCGGCATCATCCCGGCAACTTCCGGCATGATCCACGCGCCCAAGGGCACGCGGATCGGCTACCTGCCGCAGGAGGGGATTCACGTCAAAGGCCGCACGCTGTGGCAGGAAACCGAGTCGGCCTTCGGCGAAACGATGGCGCTGAGCGAGAAAATCGACCGGCTTTCCAACGAGCTGGTGAAGCTTGACCCGCGCTCGTCGCCGTATGGCGATTTGCTGGAGGAAATCGGCGAGCTGGAACTGCTGCTCGACGCCACCGACCCGGCGCGGATGAAGCCGCGGATCGAGTCGGTGCTGAAAGGACTCGGTTTCCAACAGAAAGATTTCGTCCGCGACTGCTCGGAATTCTCCGGCGGCTGGCAGATGCGGATCGCCATGGCCAAGCTGTTCCTCCAGGAGCCGGAAGTGCTGCTGCTCGACGAGCCGACGAACCACTTGGACATCGGCACCCAGATCTGGGTCGAGCAATACCTCGTCAACTACCCCGGCGCGATCCTGCTCATTTCTCACGACCGCGCGCTGCTCGACACGCTCTGCACCCGCACCATCGCCTTCTCCCACGGCCGCGCCGAGGAGTATGCGGGAAATTTCTCCTACTTCGAGCGCGAGTCGGTCCTCCGCAAGGAAATCCGCCAGAAACAATACACCGCCCAGCAGCGCGAAATTGCCGAGACCCAGCGCTTCATCGACCGCTTCCGCGCCTCCGCCAACAAGGCGACGCTCGTCCAGTCGCGAATCAAGTTACTCGCCAAGGTCGAGCGCATCCCCGCTCCCGAGCAGGACGACGCGGTGATGAATTTCAAATTCCCGCCACCGCCGAACTCCGGCCACACGGTGGCCAAGCTCGACGGCGTGGCGAAAAGCTACGGCGCGCTCAACGTCTTCAGCGGCTTCGATTTCGAAATCAACAAGGGCGAGAAATTCGCCATCGTCGGCCCCAACGGCGCGGGCAAATCCACCTTCTGCCGGATGATCACCGCGCAGGAGGAACCGGACGCCGGCACCCACACCTTCGGCCACAAGGTCGCCACCTCGTTCTTCTCCCAGAACCACGCCGACGAGCTCGATCCGAATCTATCGGTCCTCGAAACCGTCGAGGCCGCCGCCTCCCGCGAGTCGATGCCGCACGCGCGGAACCTGCTCGGCTGCTTCCTGTTCCGCGGCGACGACGTCTTCAAGAAAATCGGAGTTCTATCCGGTGGCGAGCGCTCGCGCGTCGCCCTTGTCTGCATGCTGCTGCGCCCGGCGAATTTCCTCATCCTCGACGAGCCGACGAACCACCTCGACATGCAATCGCAGGACGTGCTCCAGCGCGCGCTCATCGACTACCCCGGCAGCGTGATGATCGTCTCCCACAACCGGACCTTCCTCGACGCGCTCGTCAGCAAGACCCTCGAATTCCGCCCCGGCGAGCAACCGGTGCTCTACGCCGGCAACATCACCTACTACCTGGAAAAGTCCGCCGAGGACGAGGCCGCGAAAAAAGGCATCGCCCCGCGCCTCGCCACCCTCGGCACCGCCGCTCCCGCCAACGGCTCGTCGCGCCAGTCCGTCCCCGGCGTCAACCGCAAGGAACAGCGCCGGATCGAAGCCGAGCAGCGCGAAATCCGCTCCAAAGTCCTCAAGCCGCTCGAAACCGAGTTCACCGCCCTCGAAGCCAAGATCGCCGAGCTCGAAGCCGCGCAAGCCACTCTCACCCAACAGCTTTCCAGCGAGGAAACGGGCAACAACCCCGGCAAACTCCGCGAGGTCACCAACGCCGTGGACAAGCTCGCGAAATCGCTCGAAGTCAGCTACACCCGCTGGGGCGCGCTCTCCGAGGAAATCGAGCGCCTCCGCACCAAGCACGGCATCGAAGCCTGAGAAAAACCTGTCCCGGCCGTCTCAGCCGGGATCGGAGGCTCCGGCTGGCAAGCTCGCCGCAGAGTCCATGCGGCCACGACCCAAAGGCCATCCGACCGCGATGCCCTCGCTTGTGCGATGTTCCCTCCATGGATGAAATCATCTTTAAAGTGCCTGAGGATGAGGTGGAAAGCGGCTTCGTCGCCACCGCCCTGGGTCATGCCATCGCCACCCAGAGCGATACTCTCGAAGAACTCCGGGAAATGGCGCGCGACGCCCTGCGTTGTCATTTTGGCGACGGATCGCCCGGCTCGCGGCCGAAGATCATCCGCCTCCACTTCGGCCGCGACGAGGCCTTGGTCGTATGAAAATCCCCCGCGACATCGGCGCGCCCGAACTCATCCGCGCCCTGCGGGTGCTCGGCTACGAGTCGGTGCGACAGGATGCCCATTAGCACCCATCCTATCCGGCGGCATCGATCCGAATCGCCCGACAGGATGTCGGGGCGAAACAGTCGATAAAATATCGACGCGCCTTATTTTTCAGACCGCCTCTAAGCGAGCTTGCTCCAGTTCCTGCTTGCCAGATTCACTTTGTATCCCAAAGCGAATCTGGCAAGCACAACCCGCCCCCAATGAAACGTCCCGTTCTCCACTGCCGTGGC
>JBFZFJ010000202.1:0-11529 GCA_041306405.1 Verrucomicrobiales bacterium
TTGACAGGGCGGGGCCAAGTTGTCTTAGTCACTCCCAAGGAACCAAAAACCCTGGAGCGCATGAGCGAAAACGAAAACCAACCACCAGCTCCGTCCAAGCAGACGTCGAGCGTGCCCCTCAAAAAGGAAACCGTCCGCATCACCTTGAAGGCGGCTGACGCGCCTCCTGCCATCCCTTCGGCCACCGTGCCGATGGCACCGCCGGTGAGACCGCCGATACCGGGTGGTCCTCCGACGGCAACCGGCGGCCCGCCGCGGCCAACCGCTCCGGCACCGACGATTCCGCTCCGTACGGCCGGTGCCCCCACGATGGCACCCGCACCGACGATCCGTTTGGCGACTTCCGCCGCGCCGACCGGAGCCGTCCGGCCTCCCGGCGCCGGCGGTCTGCCTAGCATGGCTCTTCCGAAAGCGACGGTTCAGCTTCAGGCACCGACCCAACCGCTGGGCACGACCTTTCCGCCTTCCCGGGCACCCACGCTTGCGACCGAGGAGGAAGAGGAAGAGGAGGCCGGACAAGGCCTTGCGAACATTCTTTCCGGCGTCGGGCTCGCCGCCGCGCTCGTCGTCCTGGCGTTCCAGGTGATTACCGCCGACACTTGGGTCAACGCGGAAGACAACGAGAAGAAGGGTGACTGGACCCAGCTCTCTCCGCTCTGAGCGGAGCCGATTTCCAAATCATTCAATCCTCTAAACCCCATTCCTCATGGCCCTGCCCATCATCAATATCCTCCTCGCCGGACTTGTTATTTTCTTCTCCCTCTGAGGAGCGAAATTTGCAACTGACTGAAACCAACCGGTTTCAAGCGCCCTTCACCCAGAGCCGCCTTGCCATCCGCAGGGCGGCTCTTGACGTATCGGGATTCTGGATGCAAGTTCCGCGCATGGCTCTGAACCTTACCGACGCGAATTTCCAATCCGAAGTAATCGACTCCAACCTGCCCGTCCTCGTGGACTTCTGGGCGGAATGGTGCGGCCCCTGCAAAATGATCGGCCCCGTGATCGACCAGGTCGCCACCGACTTGGAAGGCGTGGCCAAGGTCGGCAAGGTCAACGTGGACGAAGCCCGCGAGCTCGCCGTGAAGTACAACGTGCGCTCGATCCCGCTGCTGCTGTTCTTCAAGAACGGCGAGGTGAAGGACCAGATCGTCGGCGCGAGCGTGACCAAGGACCAGCTCAAGGCGAAGCTCCAGGCGCTCGCGTAAACCGATCCGCCGAAATTTCCATCAACCGCCCCGGAGAGATCCGTGGCGGTTTTTTTACAGAAAGACGTTGCGGCGATCCGTCTCCGGCGGAGCTTGCGATGATGAAACAATTTCTCCTGCAAATCCCGCTGCTCGCCCTGGCCGTCCTTCCCGGGACCGCGCAACCCGCCTCGAAACATTTCGCAAAGCCCGCCGGCCCCGCGTCCGAACCGGTCTATCTGAGCGAGTCAGCGTTGCCGGAAGGCTGGCCGGCTCCGGGGCCGTTCAATCAGGTCACGCGGAAGGAATACCCGGCCTATCGCGCGGCGTTCACTCCCGGCTCCAGTCCTAACGGCGGCTTCTGGACGCTTTTCAAACACATCAAACGCAACGGCATTCCCATGACCTCGCCCGTGGAAATGACCATGAGGGACGAGCCCGGCAGCGGAATGAAAATGGAGCAGATGGGGTTTCTCTATCAATCACCCGAAGTCGGCAAACCCGGCGCGGACGGCCAGGCGGTCAACGTCCGTGACGTCCCGGCCTTGAGCGTGCTCGGCTACACCTGGCAAGGCCCGCGCGGCGACGCGGAAGTCGCTAAGGCGCGCGCGGCGATCGACGCGGTGCTCGCGGAGAAGAAGCTCAAGCCGGCGGGCTACCGCTTGTTCGGCTACAACAGCCCGTCCGTGCCGCGGAAAAAGCAGACTTACGAGCTGCAGGCCGTCCTGAAGTAGCGCGGAAGAAACGCCGCCTCGCTGCAAATCACCGTGGCGGCGGATGAATCCCATGTCATTCCCGGGTCACGGCTGCGCCCGCAGCGCTTCGAGCCGCCGTGCTAACGGCGGATGCGAATAATCCAGCCAGACGCGCAGCGCGGCGGGGGACGGGTGGGAAAGGTGGTCGCTGGTCATTTTCTTCAACGCCTCGCCGAGCGCCGCGCCGTTGCCGGTGACTTTGGCGGCGTAGGCGTCCGCCTCGAACTCGTGGCGGCGCGACCAGGCGTTGGCGAGCACCCCGAGGGCCTTGCTCACCGGCTCCAGCAGGATGCTGAAAAGCACCAGCCCGACGTGCGGCGAGATCTGTTTCACCCCGAACGCGTCGAACAGCAGCCGGGCGAACCTGCCGTCCGGATCGGTGGCGAGGCCGAGCAGATAGAAAATCACCGCCGTCTGGAGGATGCCCACGGCGAGCCGCTGCTTGATGTGGCCGCAGCGGAAATGGCCGATCTCATGGGCGAGCACGCCTAGCAGTTCCGGCGTGCTGCTCTTCTCGACGAGCGTGTCGAAGAGCGCGATTTTCTTGCGCTTGCCGAGGCCGGTGAAGAACGCGTTGGCCTTGGTCGAGCGCTTCGAGCCGTCCATCACGAAGACACCGGTGAGCGGGAATCCGCATTTCACGCCGAGCGCTTCGATCTCATGCTTGAGCTCGCCCTCGGGCATCGGCGTGAACTTGTTGAACAGCGGCATGATCAGCGACGGCGCGAGGTAGGTGAGGACCAGTTGGAAGCCCGTCACCACCGCCCAGGCCCACAGCCAGGCGTTATCGACATTTTCGATGTTCCCCTTACTACCGAAGATCCACAAAACCGCGGCCGCCAGCGGCAGGCCGATGATCGCGCCGAGCAACAAGCCCTTGAGCCGGTCCATGATGAAGGTGGCGGGCGTCGAGCGGTTGAAGCCGAATTTCTGCTCGATCACGAAAGTGTCATACACCGAAAACGGCAGCGAAATCACGCTCTGCCCGAGCATCAGCAGCGACAGGAAAACCAGTCCCGCCACCACCGGCGACGTCGCCAGCGACCGCGCCAGTCCGTCCAGCCAGCCGAAGCCGCCCATCGTCCAGAACACCAGCAGAACGACCAGCGAGACCGTGGATTGGAGGATTCCGAAACGGGCGTTGACCCGCAGATAGTCGCGCGCCTTGTCGAGCTTTTCATCATCCATCAGGCCTTCAAGCACCTTCGGCACCGCTGCGGGAAAGGCTTTCAAGTTCAGCAAGGTCGCGGCAAATTCCAGTTTCCAAAGCAAGAAAAGCCCCACCAAGATGATCACCGTCATGAAATTCCAATCGCTCATTGCAGCCATCATGCACGCCGTCCGGCTGCCGACAAGAGCGGCGCTCCTCGGGTGCCTGCCCGGCTTGGGATTGAGCGTTGCCTTGAACGGTATCCGCGCCTAGCCTCCGCAAATCCCCATGGTGAGCACCTCGTTCCTCTTTCGACTTTCCCTGGTCCTGTGTCTCGCGGCAGTGCCGGTTCGCGCCCAGAATCTGGCCGCGCCGCAAACACCGGCCCCGGCCGAGGAACCCGTCGCCCGCGGCGCGGCGGACGGCGCCATCAGCACCCGCAAGGACGCCCGCGCCATCACCCTCAAAATCCCCGCGCCGCGCGGCCAGATCGTGGACCGCAACGGCGCTCCGATCGCCCAGAACCAAGTCGCCTATCAAGTCGCTCTGCAGTTCCGGCAGTTTGAAAACGCCGACCGCGATTTCGTCATCAACTGGGCCCGCGCCCGGCTCGACTCGCTCCGGCTCCTCGTCAAAAACCAGGTGCCGAAGTCCGACGACGAAATCTTCGACCATTACCGCCACCGCCGCTGGCTGCCCTTGTTGGTGACCGGCCAGATCGGCGAGAAAGAGGCCCGCGAGATCGAGACGAAACTGACGTCCGGGCTGGTCCTGCATCCGCTCTACCGGCGCTTCTATCCGGAGGGCGGGCTCGCGTCGCACATCATCGGTTATTCCGGCAGCGTCGGGAAACTGCCGACCGGCCCGATCAATTTCAACGAGCCGTTGTGGGAGGAATCCGAAGGCCGCGCGGGCTTGGAAAAACTTTTCAACACCCAGCTCACAGGCGAGCCCGGCATGAAGCGGCTGCTCTTCGACGAGAGCGGCAACAAGCTGCTCGAAGAGCAGGTCAAGCGCCCGCGGCCCGGCGGAACCCTCGTCACCACCCTCAATCTCAAGTGGCAGAAGCTCGCCGAGGCAACCCTGCTCAAAGGCTGCCGCCGCGGCGCCTTCGTCGTGCTCGACGCGGTCACCGGCGAGGTGCTGGTGATGGCTTCGCGGCCGTCGTTCGACCTGAACAGTTTCATCCCCGGCATCAACGAGACGGATTTCAAAGCCCTCGAAGCCGACCCGTCGCAGCCGCTTTTCGGCCGGGCGTTCCAGTCCGCCTATCCGCCGGCCTCTTCCTTCAAGCCCATCGTCGCGCTCGCCGCGCTCAACAACGGCACGGTGACGGAAACCTCCGAAATTTACTGCCCGGCCGCCCTCAACATCGGCAACGCGACGTTCAACAACTGGAATAAAAACCCCGAGGGCTCGATCAACGTGAAGCGCGCGCTCGCCCGCTCGTGCAACACCTGGTTCTATCAAGTCGGCATCGATGTCGGGCCGGCCGCCTTCCTCGGTCTTTCCCGCCGCCTCGGTTTCGGCGAGCGCAGCGGGCTGCCGCTCATCGGCGAAAGCCCCGGCCTGGTGCCGAGCGACGAGTGGATGCTCAAACATGAAAAGCGCCGGATTCTCAACGGTGACACGGCGAATCTATCCATCGGCCAGGGGAGTTTGCTCGCCTCGCCGCTGCAAGTTGCGCAGGCGATGGCGGGCATCGCCAACGGCGGGGCCCTGCCGAAGCTCCACCTGATCCGCCAGACGCAGGACACCCGCGGCCGCGTCGTCCAGGCGGCGGTTCCGGAGCGGAAGACCTGGCTCGGGGTCGATCAGAAAGCCGTGGAAATCGTCCGCCAGGGCATGGCCGATGTCGTCAACGGCGATGGCGGCACCGGTCACGGCGCGGCCCTCAGCTACACCACTCTTTGCGGGAAAACCGGAACCGCCCAATGGGGGCCGCCCGTCAAGCAACAGCGTCTCGCCTGGTTCGCCGGATTCCTGCCACAGGACAATCCGCGCTACTCGTTCGCCGTGCTCTACGAAGGCCGCCCCGGTGAAACCGTCTCCGGCGGGCGGATGGCGGCACCGATGGTCCGCAAGTTTTTCGAAGGCATCGAGGAAGACATCAAGGACGACATCGCGCCGCCGAAGAAGGCCCTGATCGTGATGCCGGAAGGAGTGCCGGTCCCTGCGGGCGAGGCGCTGCCGAATGATCCCGACAATGCCACGCCGCCCGCCGCGCTCCCGGTCGAAGGTCCGTTGAGAGCGCTCCCCGTCGAGCCGCTCGACGCGGGCGGGGAAGAGGCTGTTGATGGGCTAACGGAAGAGCGCCCGCGCCCCATCCGCGCGCTCCCGGTCCGCGATGACGAGGTGATCGAGGAAGGCGTCGAAGAGCCCTGAGGAAAGTCAGGGCGGTGGCCCGGAAATCCGCCATGGTTCATGGAAATTGGCGATTTGAGAAAAAGCGAAACATTCGGCCCTGTTTTGGCAGTTTCAGCCTGCCATGGAAGCACTGATGACCAAACCCGCCCACCGCAAGGGCAACGTCCAGCTCATCCACGCCGTGGGATGCCACGAGAAGATGCGGAAATCCCTCGGCTCCAAGCGCAAGCAGCTCGCCGCATTTGCTCGATACCATCCACGCGGCGCAGTTGCGGCAGGACTGGATGCGAGGGGTCCTCATCGAACAAGGGGAGGCCCCTCTCGAATTCATCGGTACCCGCTCGGTGCGGGATTCGGTCCGCGAAGTCGCCTTGCAGATCCGCATCACTCCGGGACTTGAGGCACCCTGGAGCCGTCCAACTTGGTCTGCAACAATGCCCTCAAATGAAAATGCCGTGGGCATGAATCGCTGGTCGCCAGAGTCGGTTCACAAGGACCCCGACGCGCGGGCCGGCTGCTATTTCGAAACCTTGATGCGGGCCGGGACTTCCTTGATCGGGATGCCGGCCTTGGTGAGGGCGTCCCAGACTTTGAGCAGGCGTTCGAGGGGGATGTTCTTGTCCGCTTCGAGTTCGAGTTTGCGGCCGGGATTCTGCTTCTGATAGGCGGCGAGATAGGATTCCAACAGGCCCTCCGGAACGGCGAGGGAATCCAGGGTGACGTTTCCAACGGCGTCCAGGGCGATGGTCGAGCGGGTGTCGGCGACGGTGTCGGAAGGGATCTCCCGGACGGTCGGCAGCTCGATCCTGAGCACGTCCCGCGGCTTCTTGAAGGCGGTGGAGACGATGAAAAAGATCAGCAGGACGAAGAGGATGTCGATCATCGGGATGACCGCCACTTGGCTGCGGGTGGTTTTGGGGCGGTGAAAACGCATGGTGGGTCAGGCGTTCGGGCCGGGCTTTTCGCAAGCGGACGCGAGATCCGCCAGCAGGGATTCCAGACGGGCCGTTAGCATTTCAATGCGGCGGCTGAAGTAGCCGTGGGCGATCACGCAGGGCACGGCGATGGCCAGTCCGACAATGGTGGTGGTGAGCGCCTCGGAGATGCCGCGGGCGATGGCGAGGTGGTCCGAGTTGTCTCCCAGGCCCTGGAAAATCCGGACCAGTCCGGAGGCGGTGCCGAGAAGGCCTAGCAGCGGCGCGATGGTGATGATGGTGTCCAGCACGGCGATGCCGGCGTGGAGGTGGAAGGTTTCCTCGCGGGCCGCGGATTCCACGGCGTGGGTGATTTCGGCGCGCGGCTTGCCGCGGTGTTTGACGACGATCGCGGAGAGCCGGGCGAGGGTGCTGGCGCCTTTTGCAAACTCCTTGAGGATGGGCTCCACCTTGTCCGCCACGATGCGTTGAGGGAACTGGCCCACTTCCCGCGCAAGCGCGGCCGGGATCACGCGGCGGTTGGACAGGGAGAGGAGTTTATACAGGATGGCCATCATGCCCGCGACCGAGGTGATGCCGAGCGGGATCATGAAAACCCCGCCTTTCTGGAGGAATTCCCAAACGATGTTGATGCCTGTGAGATTGGCGGCGGCGAGGGTGAGGCTGGAGGATTCGAGCATGTCGGTGAGTTAGAAGTAGAAGTTGAAGATGAGTTCGAGCGGTTCCTTGGCGAAGTCTTTGCGGACCGCGGCGGGCATCGCTGGAATCTCGGCGTCGCGGATGGAATTGAGGGTGAAGCCTTTCTGGACCTCGCCGGTCTCCATGTCGCCGACGAACTGGACCGAGCGCACCCGGCCGCTGGTCTCGACGAAGAAGCGGACGGTGAGGAACCCCGGGGTGATGAAGTCGCGGTGCCTGACGCAGTTGCGCTGCCACTCCTGCTCGACGGCGCGGCTGATGAGTGCCTGATAGCGGCCGAGCGGCGAATCCGCCACGTCGAGGGCGCTGCGGCCGGTGCGGGAAATCGAGCCGACGATGGCGGTCTTGCGCTGGTAGCCGCGGAAGCCGGGATCGTTGGTGGCTGCGGCGGTGACCGCGGGTTTCGGCGAGTCGGAGGCTTTGGGCTCGGGTCTGCCGTCCTTGGGCGATTTCGGCGGAGTGGGCTTGATCGCGTCGTTTTCCGCAGTGTCCCGCGGGACCGGGACATCGACCGGATTCGGACCTTCCTTCAAACGCTCGCGGGGCGGAGGACTTGATTTGGAATCGTCCTCGCCGGGAGTGTCCGCTTTTTCGCCAGGCGACGGGCTTTCCGCGACCGCGGGATCGGCGATGCTGGGGACGGCGGGTGGCGTCGGCGTCGGTGGCAGTGGTTTTGAAATCTGATCGCTGGCCAGGCGGCCGTCTTGGTATTTGCTTTCCGTGGTCTCGAAATCCTCGCGGTCCTTGGGCGCGATTCCCGCCTGCGAAGGCAGCGGCGGCGCGGTGGCGTCGGGACTCCGGTCACTCGTCGCCTGGGTGTTCCGCTCGCCAATGAATGCGGGTTTCTCGGGAGCCGGCGCGAGCTGGTCATCGGAGGTTCTGGCGAACGACGGCTTGGCGGGTGCCGTCGGAACGAGCGACTCGGAATCCGCGGCGGCCAAGACCATTTCCGGGAAAATCGTCACCGTCGTCTCGCTCGCCACGGCGGGCGGCAGGGGGCGCGTTTTTTGAAACACCTGCAATTTCAGGGAAACGAACCCGACGGCCAGCAGAATCCCCGCGTTGACCAGCAACGACAAGCCGAACGCGACCGCCCACAGGCGGGTGTCCCCTCGGTATGCGGTTGAAGCGAGTGATTTCATTGGCGACGTCGCAAACCTTGTCGGGAAACACGGTGGACGCAATCCGGGAAATTCACACCATGGACGCTTTAATTCGATCCGGGGTGGCGGCTTTTTGAAAATGGCGGACGCGTTTTTCCGCTGTTTCGGCATAAAGAGGTGATTTTCGAGGCGGATTCGGGCGTCAATTCTGCGAACTTGTCGTGATTCCGGCAATTTCTGGTTGATCTCGGAAGGTGGATATCGCAAGTTTCGGCCGCCAACCCCAATTTTCATGAGCAAAAATCAAATGGACGGCGCACAAGCGCTTATCAAGACCCTCGACGACCTCGGGATCGAATACATTTTCGGCTACTCCGGCGGAGCGGCGATCCCGATTTTCGACGCGCTCGAGACGGTCAAAACCAAGATGAAGTTCATCCTCGTCCGCCACGAGCAGGGAGCGGTGCACATGGCCGACGGCTACGCCCGCGCCACCGGTCGGCCGGCCGCCGTGCTGGTGACTTCCGGCCCCGGTGCGGGAAACACCGTCACCGGCTTGATGACAGCGATGATGGATTCCGTCCCGATGCTGGTGATTTGCGGCCAGACGGTGACCTGGATGCTCGGCAAGGACGCGTTCCAGGAGGCCGATATTTTCGGTATCACCATCCCGGTGGTGAAGCACAACTACCTCTGCAAGGACACCAACTCCCTGCCTCGGATCGCCCGCGAGGCCTATCACATCGCCACCACCGGCCGCCCCGGTCCGGTGCTCATCGACGTGCCGAAGGACATTTCCCAAGGCCCGTTCTCCGGCGACATGAACCCGACCTTCGACCTCCCGGGCTACGATCCCACCAAGGCGTTCAAGATTTGCCCGCAAGCCATCAAGCAAGCGACCGACCTGATCGCCAAGGCCAAGCGCCCGGTGATTCTCGCAGGCCAGGGCTGCATGATCGCCCGCGCGGACAAGGAACTCATGCACCTGGCGGAAACGCTGAATTGCCCCGTCACCTCGACGCTGCTAGGCAAGGGTGTCTTCCCGGAAGACCATCCGCTCTCGCTCGGCATGCTCGGCATGCACGGCACCGCCTACGCGAACAAGGCGATGGTCGAGTGCGACCTGCTGATCAACGTCGGCTCGCGCTTCGACGACCGGATCATCGGCCAGCCTTCGAAATTCTGCGCCACCGCGAACATCATCCACATCGACATCGACCCTGCGGAAATGGGCAAGATGGTCCGTGCGCACGTGGAAATCGTCGGCGACGCCAAGGCCGCGCTCACTGAAATCAACGAGAAGATCGGCCCGCTCGAAACCACCGAGTGGATCGCCAAACTCGACGGCTACAAAAAGAAATTCCCGCTCTCCTACAAAAAACAAGGCGGGCTCCGCATGCAGCAGGTGATCGACGAGCTCTATCAACTCACCGAGGGTAAGGCCATCGTCTCCACCGACGTCGGCCAGCACCAGATGTGGGCGGCGCAGTTTTACAAGAATCACGAGTCCTACCACTGGCTCTCGTCCGGCGGTGCCGGCACCATGGGCTTCGGCTTCCCGGCGGCCATCGGCGCGCAACTCGCCTGCCCGGATAAAATGGTCATTTCCATCTCCGGTGACGGCGGATTCCAGATGACCTTGTTCGAACTCGCCACCGCGGCGATCCACAAGCTGCCGATCAAGATCGTCGTCCTGAACAACCACTATCTCGGCATGGTCCGCCAGTGGCAGGAGCTTTTCTATGATGACCGCACCTCCGGCGTGGACCTCATCGGCAACCCGGATTTCTGCAAGCTCGCCGCCGCCTACGGCATCCCGTCCGTGCACATCAAGCGCCCGGCGGATGTCACCAAGCAGTTGGAAAAAGCCCTCGCCTACAACGAGGGCCCCATCCTGATCCACGCCGAGTGCGTGAAAACCGACAACGTCTTCCCGATGATCCCCGCCGGCGCGGCCCTCGAGGACATGATCACCGAGGCCCCTAAAACCAAGATGGCCAAGCCCGTCGGTTCCACGTGAGCCGCGCGGCATACCAAATCTAAAATTTCTAATCTCAAATCTCCATCCCATGCCTCAATCCATCGTCACCACCGACACGCCCGTTGCCGCTCCGGCGGTTCCCCGCGGCCCGACGCACACCCTGTCCGTTCTCGTTAGCAACGAGCCCGGCGTCCTGATGCGGATCTGCCAGGTCTTCTCTCGCCGCGGATTCAACATCGACTCGCTCGTTGTTTCCGAGGGCCGCAACGTGAATTTCTCCCGCATGACCATCGGCATTTCCGGTGATCCGCAGGGGCTCTCGCAGATCATCATGCAGGTCGGCAAGCTCATCGACGTGATCCACTGCTCGGAGCATACCTTCGACGACTCGGTGACCAAGGAAATGATCCTCATCAAGATCCTCTGCTCGCCCACCGAGCGCTCGCAGGCCCTTCAAATCGCCGAGCATTTCTCCGGGAAAACCGTCGACCTGACCCCCACCTCGATGATCGTCATGCTCAACGGCGACAGCCTGAAAATCGACGCGGCGATCACCATGTTCTCGCAGTTCAACATCATCGAGACCGTCCGCACCGGCAAGGTCGTGATGGCTCGCGGCGAGCAGCCGACCTAACGGCGCTCATCGGCCGCAGTGGCTGAATCCCACTCCGGGCAGGAATACAAGACTATCGAAATACTTGCAAATACCAGCGACAGATCCGTAAGCGATCACGCGGAAAATCTTTCCTTCAAAACCCTCGGATTTTTTTATCTGCGGCATGGTCTTTGGCGTAAGTCATTCATCATTAAATAAACAGGGATTCATGGGCGCGCAAAGGGTCTGAATCCGATTCTTGGGTCTGACAAAAATTTCCACGCGCGGGAAAGTTGCCAATTATCGCGACAAATTTGCATTTATTGAATCGCTGCCGCACCAGCTTCGCAGCGCGGACCTCTGCAGAGGTGGCAGGAAGCTGAGGGAGGCGATGACGGCTCGACAGCCCTCGCCGGAGCCTGCGGGGCGGGCGGTGGATTGCCAGCTGGGAGGGTGATTTGTCATAAGAACTTAGCTCATTCGACGCCGCCGGGGGGGCGGTTGCTCTTCTCGCAGCCAAGGTGAAGTGGAAGCCATTCCCAGCCCCTCGAAAAATCCGGCAACGGGAGCCCGCTTTGTTTGTCTGCAATTCAAATCGAAGGGCGGGAACTGCTCTGGAGAGCGGAAGATCAGCGGCTAAAGCGTGGTTTCTGGTTCCGCTTGTCTGCCAGCATCCGCCATAAAAGATCGTAACTGACTTATATTGAGTATGTTTATTGAATTACTCATGGTTCTTGGAATGGATTGCCGCTCGGAAAAA